>NZ_JASCOM010000005.1:0-91938 GCF_029959925.1 Pseudomonas sp. PS02303 | reverse complement strand
GGCTCGCTCCCACAGTTTGATCTTCATTGGACACAGATTTTGTGTGTAACGGACATCCACTGTGGGAGCGAGCCTGCTCGCGATTGCGTTTTCAGCAACCCGACAACTGGCCGGGTCGCCCCCGATTCCGTAACATCCGCACCCTCTCTCCCTGTCGTGTTCGATCCTCCATGAAACCAAAACGTCTGCGCGCCGATGTCCTGGCCGGACTCACCACTTCTTTCGCCCTGCTCCCCGAATGCATTGCCTTCGCGTTGGTGGCCCACCTCAATCCGCTGATGGGGCTTTACGGCGCGTTCATCATTTGCACCCTGACCGCGCTTTTCGGCGGGCGGCCGGGGATGGTGTCCGGTGCGGCGGGTTCGATGGCGGTGGTGATCGTCGCGCTGGTGGTGCAACACGGCGTGCAGTATCTGCTCGCGACCGTGTTGCTCGGCGGCCTGATCATGCTGGCGTTCGGGCTGCTGAGGCTTGGCAAACTGGTGCGCATGGTGCCGCACCCGGTGATGCTTGGGTTCGTCAACGGCTTGGCGATCATCATTGCGCTGGCGCAACTCGAACACTTCAAGGATGGCGAAACCTGGCTCAGTGGCACGCCGTTGTACCTGATGACCGGGTTGGTGGTGTTGACGATGGCGATCGTTTACCTGCTGCCGCGCCTGACGCGTGCCGTGCCGCCGGCGCTGGTGGCGATCCTGAGTGTCGGGCTGGCGGTGTATCTGCTCGGCCTGCCGACGCGCACCTTGGGCGACATGGCGCACATCGCCGGCGGCTTGCCGACGTTCGCGCTGCCAGACATTCCCTGGAGCCTGGACACCCTGCGCATCATCGCCCCCTACGCGATCTTGATGGCGCTGGTCGGCCTGCTGGAAACCCTGCTGACCCTGAACCTCACCGATGAGATCACCGAAAGCCGTGGCTTCCCTGATCGCGAGTGCGTGGCGTTGGGCGCGGCCAATATGGTTTCGGGGGTTTTTGGCGGCATGGGTGGCTGCGCGATGATCGGTCAGACCGTCATCAACCTCAGTTCCGGTGGTCGTGGCCGGCTGTCCGGGGTGGTGGCCGGGGTGCTGATTCTGCTGTTCATTCTGTTTCTGTCGCCGCTGATCGAGCGCATCCCATTGGCCGCGCTGGTCGGCGTGATGTTTGTGGTGTCGCAGCAAACGTTCGCTTGGGCGTCGTTGCGGGTAGTGAACAAAGTGCCGCTGAACGATGTGTTGGTGATTGTGGCGGTCACGGTCATCACCGTGTTCACCGACCTGGCCACTGCCGTGTTGTGCGGGATCATCATCGCGGCGCTCAATTTTGCCTGGCAGCAGGCGCGCGAGCTGTATGCCGATGCTCATATCGAGAGCGATGGCAGCAAGTTGTACCACCTGCATGGCACGTTGTTCTTTGCCTCGACTACGCCGTTTCTCAATCAGTTCGACCCCGCCAACGATCCGCCTGTCGTGACCATCGACTGCCGCCACCTGAGTTTTGTCGACTATTCGGCCATCGCCGCGCTGAAGACTTTGCGTGAACGCTACGCCAAGGCCGGCAAGCATCTGCGGGTGCTGCATTTGTCCGAGCGCTGCAAGAAGCTGCTCAAACGTGCCCGCGTGAATCACGACTGAAATCAACGCAGGCGCGATGTAAATCCGCCTGCCTGATTTTCATATCCACCGACCTGGCATACCTCTGCGCGACATCCCTTACCTCTGCACGAAAATAACTTTCACCTCGTTTGAATGTCACGCCTCGAAATGATTTAAGAGTTTCACAACCCATTCGACGTGACCCTTTCGAGGAGTACCGCATGACCCTGTCCTTCGGCTATTGGCTGCTGGTGTATGCCGCCATCGCCATCATTGCCCTGATCGTTCTGATCGCCCGCTACCGACTCAATCCGTTCATCGTCATCACCTTGGTCTCCATCGGCCTCGCGCTGATGGCCGGCATGCCGGCGTCCGGGGTGGTCGGGGCCTACGAGGCCGGGGTCGGCAAGACCCTGGGGCACATTGCACTGGTGGTGGCGCTGGGCACGATGCTCGGCAAGATGATGGCCGAGTCGGGCGGCGCGGAGCAGGTGGCGCGGACCTTGATCGACCGTTTTGGCGAGAAGAACGCGCACTGGGCGATGGTCTGCATCGCCTTTCTGGTCGGGCTGCCGCTGTTCTTCGAGGTCGGTTTTGTATTGCTGGTGCCGATTGCCTTTACCGTGGCGCGGCGGGTTGGCGTGTCGATCTTGATGGTCGGTTTGCCGATGGTCGCTGGCTTGTCGGTGGTGCATGCGCTGGTGCCGCCGCACCCGGCGGCAATGCTGGCGGTGCAGGTGTATGGGGCGTCGGTCGGACAGACCTTGATGTACGCGATTCTGATCGGTATTCCGACCGCAATCATCGCCGGTCCCTTGTACGCCAAGTTCATCGTGCCGCGCATTCAACTGCCGGCGGAAAACCCGCTGGAACGCCAGTTCCTCGACCGTGAACCGCGCGACAGCCTGCCGGGGTTCGGCATCACCATGGCGACCATTCTGCTGCCGGTGGTGCTGATGCTGATCGGTGGCTGGGCCAACCTGATTTCCACGCCGGGCAGCGGTTTCAACCAGTTCCTGCTGTTCATCGGCAACTCGGTGATCGCGCTGCTGCTGGCGACGTTGCTGAGCTTCTGGACCCTCGGCATCGCCCAGGGCTTCAGCCGCGAATCGATCCTCAAGTTCACCAACGAATGCCTGGCGCCGACCGCCAGCATCACCTTGCTGGTCGGCGCCGGCGGTGGCTTGAACCGGATCCTGGTGGACGCCGGAGTCACCGATCAGATCGTCAGCCTGGCCGACGAATTTCACCTGTCGCCGCTGATCATGGGATGGCTGTTTGCGGCGTTGATGAGGATCGCCACCGGTTCCGCCACGGTGGCGATGACCACCGCCTCGGGCATCGTCGCGCCGGTGGCCATCGGTCTGGGGTATCCGCACCCCGAGTTGCTGGTGCTGGCAACCGGCGCCGGGTCGGTGATTTTTTCCCACGTCAACGACGGCGGCTTCTGGTTGATCAAGGAATACTTCAACATGACCGTTGCCCAGACCTTCAAGACCTGGACGGTGCTTGAAACCATTATTTCGGTGGTGGCTTTCGCGCTGACCGTGGGTCTTTCTTACCTGATCTAACCGGAGCCGCCTGCCATGGACATCCTCTACCAGATCCGCGCCCGCCAGGATTCCTTCAGCGCCGGTGAAGGACGCATCGCGCGGCTGATGCTCAACGACGTCGGCTTTGCCTCCGCCGCCAGCCTCGATGAGCTGGCGCAGAGGGCAGAGGTCAGCACCGCCACGCTGTCGCGGTTTGCCCGCACGGTGGGCTGTCGCGACCTGCGTGATCTGCGCCTGCAACTGGCCCAGGCCAGCGGCGTCGGCAGCCGCTTCCTTGACCCGGCGGGGACGCCGGATCAGTCGGCGTTCTATGGGCAGATCGTCGGCGATATCGAGTCGACCCTGCGTCAGCATCTGTCGGCGTTCGACGAGTCGCGGTTCGCCGATGCCGTGAAACTGCTGGGCAAGGCGCGAATGATTCATGCGTTCGGCCTGGGCGGTTGTTCAACCTTGTGCAGCGATGAGCTGCAAGTGCGGCTGGTGCGATTTGGCTACCCGATTGCGGCGTGCCACGACCCGGTGATGATGCGCGTCACCGCCGCCAGCCTTGATGCCGAACGCGCGGTCATTGCCTGCTCGCTGACCGGCATCACCCCCGAACTCATCGACGCCGTCGAACTGGCCCGTAACTACGGTGCACGGATTATCGCCATCACCCGGGCCGACTCGCCGCTGGCGCAATTGGCCGATGTGCTGCTGCCGCTGCAAGGCGTCGAAACCTCGTTTATCTACAAACCGACGGCGGCGCGCTACGGCATGCTGCTGGCCATCGACGTGCTTGCCACCGAGCTCGCGCTGGCCAACCCTGAAGACAATCAAGAACGTCTGCGGCGGATCAAACTCGCCCTGGACGATTACCGCGGCGGCGACGATCGTTTGCCGCTGGGAGACTGACATGATGTACGACACGCTGATCCGCAACGCTTTGGTCATCGATGGCAGCAACAGCCCCGGTTACCCCGCCGATGTGGCGATTCAGAACGGCCGAATCGCGCGCATCGGCGACTTGCATGAGGCGACCGCCCGCGAGGAAATCGACGCTGCCGGCCGCGTGCTGGCGCCGGGTTTTATCGACGTGCACACCCATGACGACACGGTGGTGATCCGCCAGCCGCAGATGCTGCCCAAGCTCAGCCAGGGCGTGACCACGGTGATTGTCGGCAACTGCGGGATCAGCGCGTCACCGGTGAGCCTGCGTGGCGATCCGCCCGATCCGATGAACCTGCTCGGCACCTCGGCAGCCTTCGTTTATCCGACGTTCAGCGCTTACCGCGCAGCGGTCGAAGCGGCGAACACCACGCTGAACGTCGCCGCATTGGTGGGCCACACCGCGTTGCGCAGCAACCATCTCGACGACCTGTTTCGCACCGCCACGCCTGATGAAATCAGCGCGATGCGCGAGCAGTTGCGTGAAAGTCTTGAGGCGGGCGCCTTGGGGTTATCCACCGGTCTGGCCTACGCCAGCGCGTTCTCGGCGTCCACCGACGAAGTGATGCAACTGACTGAAGAGCTGACGGCGTTCGGCGCCGTGTACACCACCCATTTGCGCAGTGAATTCGAACCGGTGCTGGAGGCGATGGACGAGGCGTTCCAGATCGGCCGGCATGCGAAATCCCCGGTGATCATTTCCCACCTCAAATGCGCGGGGGCCGGTAACTGGGGGCGCAGTCCGCAATTGCTGGCCTCGCTTGAGGAAGCGGCGAAAACTCACCCGGTGGGCTGCGATTGTTATCCCTACGCGGCGAGTTCTTCGACCCTGGACCTCAAGCAAGTTACCGACGCCCATCGCATCACCATCACCTGGTCCACGCCGCACCCGGAATTGGGCGGCCGCGACTTGATGGACATCGCCGCCGAATGGAACGTGCCGTTGCTTGACGCTGCACGCCGTCTGCAACCGGCCGGTGCGGTGTACTACGGCATGGACGAGGCCGATGTGCGAAGAATCCTCGCCCATCCCTTGTCGATGGTGGGGTCCGACGGATTGCCGGAAGATCCGTTCCCGCATCCGCGCTTGTGGGGCGCTTTCCCACGTGTGCTCGGACATTTCAGTCGCGACGTCGGCCTGTTTCCGCTGCATACCGCCGTACACAAAATGACCGGATTGTCGGCGGCGCGTTTCGGCTTGAAGCAAAGGGGTGAGATTCGTGAAGGGCATTGGGCGGACCTGGTGTTGTTCGATCCGCTGAGCATTCGCGACGTGGCGGACTTCAGTGACCCGCAACAGGCGGCCGAGGGGATTGAAGGTGTATGGGTCAACGGCGTGTTGAGTTACAGCGATGGCCAGGCGAACGGGAAACGGGAAGGGCGGTTTCTGGCGCGGGAAGGGGATTTGCGTGACGGGTTTCAGTAGTTATTCCGAGAAATACGTCACAGTGATGGCACATCGCGATTAAAGAATGTCAGCGCCAAGCCGAAGCGCTGACATCCAGCCCAACTTCAACGGGTGTCTTTTCAGTCAGGGAGCAACCCAATGAGCTTCGGCAAAACCACCTCGATCCTGCGGATTTTCGACGAGGCCAAGGCATTGGAATTCTACGTCGACTTTCTGGGGTTCACGGTCGACTGGCAGCATCGCTTCGAGCCGAATTCCCCGCTGTACCTGCAAGTCTCCCGTGGCGAATGCGTGCTGCACCTGTCCGAGCACCATGGCGACGGCACGCCGGGTTCGGCCCTGCGCATCGAGACCGATGAGCTCGAGGCCTTCCAGCAGCAACTGCTGGCGAAGGCGTATCCGTTTTCGCACCCGCAGATCCAGGCCATGCCCTGGGGAAGCCAGGACATGACCATCAGTGATCCGTTCGGCAACCGGTTGGTGTTTACCAACGCGATCTGCCTGTAAAAAGCTTCATCAGTTCCTCCAAATCAGCCGTGAGCGTTACGGACGGATAAATGCTCCGTAAAAATGACGAAGCCCTTTATTTAAAGGGCTTCTGCGGGGCTGGAGAGCGGTGGTGCTTTAAACCCTGAAGTGACTGACCATCATCTGCAACTGATTCCCCAACCGCGCCAGCTCAACACTGGACTTGGCCGTTTCATCGCTGGCGGCGGCAGTCTGTTCCGACACGTCGCGCACGTTGATGATGCTGCGGCTGATTTCTTCGGCCACGGCACTTTGTTGCTCGGCGGCGGCAGCGATCTGCTGGTTCATCGACTGGATGTTGGACACCGTGCGGGTGATGTTTTCCAGCGACGTGCCAGCCTTGCGGGTCAGGGCCACGCTGCTGTCGGTCAGGGCGCGGCTGTTGTTCATCACGGTCGACACTTGTTGGGTGCCATTCTGCAGACCGGCCACCAGGCCTTCGATTTCTTCGGTGGACTTCTGTGTGCGCTGGGCCAGGCCACGGACTTCGTCGGCCACCACCGCAAAACCACGACCGGCTTCACCGGCGCGCGCGGCTTCAATGGCGGCGTTGAGAGCCAGCAGGTTGGTCTGTTCGGCGACGGCCTTGATCACGTCCATGACGCTGCCGATCTTGTCGCTTTCCTGTTGCAGCACACTCATGGCTTCGGTGGAGCGCGCCACTTCAGTGGCCAGGCGTTCGATCTGGGCGATGGCTTCGTTGACCACTTTATCGCCTTCGCGGGCTTCACCATCAGCGGCGGCTGCGGCCAGGGAGGCTTCTTCGGCGTTGCGCGCGACTTCCTGCACGGTGGCCGTCATCTCGTGCATGGCGGTGGCCACTTGATCGGTTTCGATCTTCTGGCTGTTGACGCCGGCACTGGTTTGCTCGGTGACGGCGGACAGTTCTTCCGCGGCGCTCGCGATCTGGGTCACACCGTCGCGGATGCCGCTGATCAAGTCACGCAGGGTCACGCCCATGCGTGCGATGCCTTGCTGCAACACGCCGAGTTCATCGCGGCGCGTCACTTTGACGTCCTGGGACAGGTCGCCGCTGGCGATGCGTTCGACCACGGCCAGGGTGTCGCGTAGCGGGCCGGTGATCTGACGGGTGATGATCACGGCTGCAATGATGCCCACCAGCAATGCCAGCAATGTGCTGATCAACTGCAGTGTGCGCGCCTGGGCGCTTTCGGCGTCGCGACGGTCGAGCTGGATCTGATACAGCTGCTCGCTCAGGGTCACGATGGCGGCGCCCTGGTCGGTCATTTCCTTGCGCGCCTGCACGGCATCGCTGTTGGCGGCTTTATAGGCGATCAACGCGCTACGGTAATTGCCCAGTGCGGTTTCCAGCTGACGCAGGGCATCTTGCTGGGTCTCGGCGAAATGCACGTTCAGCGGTTTCAGGCTGGCAATTGCTGAATCCAGTTGGGTGACGGCTTTTTGCTCGGTCTCGGCATTGGTGGTGGCGGTGTAGCCGCGCACTTCGTAGCGGGCCAGGATGAACGCTTCCTTGGCGGTGGTGACGGCCTGGAATTGTTCGAAACGCTGGTCACTCAGGGGCATTTGCTGCACGCGGGTGCTGATGGCGTCGATTAGCGTGCTGGCTGTTTCAGCATTGGCGGCCATGGTGTCGCGGGCGCTGTTGCCGGTGCGGTAGGCGCTGCGCATCTTGTTCAGCGACGTCTTGTACGCGTCGATGTAAGTGCCTTGCTCTTTGAGCAGCTTGAGGTTTTCCGGGCTCTTGAACTTCGACAACAGCGATTGTTGCTGAGCGGAAAAGGCGTCAAGGGTGGTCTGTACGTTCTGAGCGGCGGTTTCGTCGCCGTTGGTCAGCATGTATTGCAGGCGAACCACACGAAGCTTGGTCAAGCCGGAGTTGAGCTGGGTGATGTCGCTCATCCAGTTGCTGCGGTCAATCAACCCGCCCAGGCTCGTCCAGCCGGTCAGGGCCAGTACGCAGGTCAGTGCCAGGACCAGGCCGAACCCCAGGCCCAGTTTCATGTTCACGCTGATGTTGCCGAACCAGCTATTCATCAAATTCCTCCAGGAACGTTGCGCTTTCGATCGTCAGTTGGCTGGAAGATTGTTGTTTTTTTAGGTGCCAGCAAGGGTGTGTAGCAGGCCTGTATCGGCAGCAATCGCGAGAGCTGAAAGGTTTTTGTCGGACTGATTCTGTAACAAGGTTTTTGTGAGCGGCTTAAGCTTTTTTTCACATGGCTTTCACCGGCTGCCGACGCGCGCCTCTCTACCCTCGCGGCATCGAATAACAATGGTGCATGCCGGCGAGGCGGCTTGATGTGGAATTGAGACTGAGTCTGTTCGGGATAAAACGCTCAATTAACCTGAGCTGTTTGACCCGCCATCGAAACACCGTAGTGGTGCTGGCCTCGGCGCTGCTGGTCATTCCATTGATCGTATGGCTGTTGCAGCCGGCCGCTGTGCCTGACCTGGCCCATGGCAATGTGGCGGGCGCACGAACGTTGGCCACCGAATGGGCCAAAGGCGACGTCATCGTGCTGGTCCGCCATGTCGAGCGCTGCGATCACTCGAAAGCCGCGTGCCTGAGTGGCAACGATGGCATTACCGATCGCTCGCGCAGCGTCGCGGTCAGTGTCGGTGCGCGGTTCGAACAGTTGGGGTTGGACAAGACCGATATCTACAACAGCCCGATGATGCGCACGTCACAGACGGCCGGCTACATGTTCAACAAGGTCGGTGTGGGCGAGGACTGGCTGGTGAGCTGCAAGGGCACGATGCTGCGCGACGCCCTGGCGCACAAAGTGGCGGGTCGCAATTTGATCCTGGTGACCCACAGCGAATGCATGGCGCAACTTGAAAAAGACCTCAAGGTGTCGACCTCCACGCTCGGTTATGGCGCTTCATTGTTTATTTCCGCCAGAAAACCTCTGACACCGAAAATGCTCGGCTTCATTGAAGCCTCTGACTGGCGTTCGGTGACCACCGAATGAATTTTTCCTCTGTATCAGGACACACGATGCTGACGTCTTCCCGCAACCACTTTTATTGGATGAACTTCGGTATCCCGTTGGCCTGCGCGGCCTTGGTTTTCCTGATGTTCGACATGACCCGGATCGACATCGCCTTCAGTAATCTTCTGTTTGATCCGGTCGCTCAGATCTTCCCGCTCGACAAGGTTCACTTCTTCGAAAAGCTCACCCACAAGTGGGCGCGCATCATTCCGAACTGGACCGCCGAGATTGCCTTGATCGGTGCGATGCTGTCGTTTGTCTGGCCGCTGATCAACACTTCAAAGCATCCTCGCCTTGGTGGTTTTCTGGAACGGAGCAAGGCGGCATCGGTGTTGCGATTTGCCAACGAACATCGTCGGGATTTTCTGTTCGTCGTCTTCGCATTTGCCATCTGCACCGGCGTGATCCATTTCCTCAAGGCGCACACCAGCGTGTACTGCCCGATCGAAACAACCCTCTACGGTGGGAAATTGCCCCACGTGGAGTGGTACAACAACTTCCAGCTGTTCAGGGAGGCCGGTGATGGCCGTTGCTGGCCGGGTGGCCATGCTTCCGGCGGTTTTACCATGCTCGCGCTGTACTTCGTGGCTCGCCGCTACCGCTGGCGCTACTCCAAGGCGCTGATGTACGGAGCGTTGCTGCTCGGTTTCGTCTATGGCACGACACGTGTCCTGCAAGGCTGGCACTACATGTCCCACACCTTTTGGGCCGGGATCTTCGTGTGGCTGGCCTGTTTGCTGACGGCGTTGCCATTTTACGGACGAGCGCTGCTGGAGATGCCGGTGCTGCAAAAGGCTGAAGCGCCGCACGCCGAGCCGCTTATTGGTTCACAAAGTAGTAAGCCTGACGCCCCACCTTCATGCTCTTGAGCACTTTCAACGGCGCGGCCGGTTCGATTTCACCAGACATGACCGCCACGTTGCTGGGTGAGGCCGCCAGAAACTCATGCAGTTGCGCCTCGGTGTTCAGGCCCTTGAGCACTTGTCGGGTGTAGAACACGCTGGCACCGCCCACCCGTTCGTTGGCCTGGAACAGGGCGATGTGTTGCCCGTTGGCCTGCATCGTCTGGATCTGTGCAGTCAACGGCAGGAAGGACAGTTTGCGGTCCGCATGGGGCAGCGCCCATTGAGCGGCGGCCAGGTAGCTGCCGATCACCAACGCGATCACGCCAATGGCTGCGCCGCGTCGATGCCGTGCGATGTGCCCCAAAAGGTTCGAGGCCCCTTCGCGCATCTTCAGCCGCTCGAACAGAACGCCCGCATACTCCGCCGCAATCACCGCCGCCGCAGGCGTCATCGACATGAGATACACCGTGCGCTTGCTCGACGCCAATGTCAGCATCACAAACTGCGCCACGATCCACAGGGTGAAAAACAGCAAGTAACGATTGGCCATCAGGCGTTTGCGAAAATGCCACAGCCCCAGGTACACCAGAATATTCCACGGCAGAAACGCCTGGGGCAGCTTGGCCAGGTAGTAGTAGTACGGTTCGTAATGCCCGGCCTCGACAAAGGATCCACTGAAGCGCCCGACACTGTTGGTCAGCAGCACTTCCCCCACGGCCTGCGCGCCACCACGCTGGTACAGCACGGCGAGCCAAATCATCAGCGGGATCAATCCAGCCAGTGTCAGTAAACCGGGACGCAACCAGTCGTGGATTTTCAGGCGCCTGTCCATCAAGGTCTCGGCCAGCAGATAGGCGAAAATCACCACGCCCGGCATCGCCAGGCCGAGGACGCCTTTGCTCAGTGTGGCGATAGCGATTCCCAAGGCGAACAGCAGCGCGTTGCCGGGCGTCGATTGACGTTGCCCCTGAAAGAACGCCAGCAACGCCAGGGTCACGCCGAGGGCGAGCAACGCGTCTTCACCGACGCCGCGCACGTTGCTCCAATAACTGGCCATGGTTGCCAGAAAGATTCCCGCCGTCCAGGCAATCGCCTTGGGCCGGCCGAACCGCCGCAGCATCGCGTACAACAGCATCACGCTGAACAGCCCGGCGAACGCCGAGGCCAGTCGCACCGCCCACGGCGTGCCGCCAAATGCACGGATGGCCCCGGCATCGAGCCACAAGCTCAAAGGTGGTTTTTCCAGAAACGGTTCGCCGAACAAACGGGGCGTTACCCAGTCGTTGTCCAGGTGCATCTGCATGGCGATTCCGGCCACCCGGGCCTCGGTGGACCCTTGCAGTTGATGATTGCCCAAGGCAAAGAAAAACAGCAGGGCGGCCAGCAGGAACAGTGAAGTGGCGGGACGCGACATAGGCTTCTGGCTACCGAGCAGGTGGACCGGGAAGCCCGAGCATACGGTGCGAATCCTTAATGAATTGTGAACGGCCGCGAAATATTACGAGAGGCGCCTGGACCAGCGCTGTTCCGGGGTTTCAAAGCGATCATTGATCAACGCGGTCAACACGTGATCCTGCCAGCGCCCGGCGATACTCAGGTAGGCCTTGGCGTAGCCTTCACGTTCAAATCCCAGACGCTCCAGCAGCCGCGCGCTGCGTTCGTTGCCGGGGATGTAATTGGCCATGATCCGGTGCAGTTTCTGCTCATCGAACATGTAGCCGATGCCTGCTTCCAGTGCTTCCTGCATCAAACCGTTGCCCTGACGGGATTCGTCGATGTGGTAACCGAGATAACACGCCTGAAACGCTCCGCGAGTGATGCCGCTGAAATTGCAGGCGCCGATCATCTGGCCGTTGTCCGGGTCCAGCAGCGCGAAATGCACCGCCAGGCCAGCCTCGAACGCACTGGCTTGGACCTCAAGGCGCGGACGAATGTTTTCAGGGCTGTGGTAGTCGGAAGGGCGAATCGGCGACCACCGGGCAAGGTGCCTTTGGTTGCGCCGGTAGAAATCGCTTTCCAGCGCCGCCTGTTCGGGGGCGAGCACCGCCAGTGTCAAGCGTTTGCAGGGCAGGGACAACAACGGCATAGGGCGCTCCGGTTCGGGGGGATCGTCGCGCAAGCATTACGCGACCAACGGAAAAACTCAAACCGCCAGGGGCAATGTCACGATAAAGGTGCTGCCTTTGCCGTCGCCGTCACTGCTGCCGATCACCGTTCCGCCATGGGCTTCCACCAGCTCGCGCACCACCGTCAGGCCAATGCCCAGGCCTGCACCGTTGAAGCCGATGGCGTGCACGTCTTGCACGAACGGCTCGAAGATAAACGGCAAGGCTTGAGCGGAAATACCGATGCCGTCATCGCGAATGCTCATCTCCAGCACATTGTCCCGGGCGGTGACCGCCAGCGTGACATGGCCCCCCGAGGGCGTGTACTTGGCCGCATTACCCAGCAGGTTGCCGAGGATTTGCGCCAGCCGCACCGGGTCGCCGTCCACCGACAGCGCGCAGGTGGGCAGTTCGACGGTGAAATGCAGTTGTCGGGTGTTCATCACCGGGCGGCACACTTCGATGGCCTCGTGGATAATCGGCACCACGTCGACGATCCGGCATTCGAGGCGCAGCTTGCCGGTGCTGGCGCGGGACACGTCAAGCAAGTCATCCACCAGCCGCGACATGTGCTGCACCTGGCCCTCGATCAACGCCTGCATGCGCGGCAATTCTTCACTGGGCACCCGCACCAGTCGGCCGGCGATCATGCTGATGGGCGTCAGCGGGTTGCGCAGTTCATGGGCGACCAGCGTGAGGATGTTGCGTTGCTGCGCCAGCGTATGTTCCGCCGAGGCTTGCAGGTTCTGCGCGCTGAGGGCGGCGATCACCAATTGCGCGTTGGCCTCGCGCATCTCCAGAAACAGCCGTTGCTCTTCTTGCGAGCGATGGGGTTTTTCCGCATCCGATTGCGCCAGCAGAATGGCCAACACCAGTTGCTGATTGGCTTCGACCAATTGTTCGATTTGCTGGGCATCCACCAGCCGGTTGTTGGTATCGCTCAATTCCTTTTTCAGCGCCGCCAGCATCGCACGTGCTTCCACGGTTTTCTGGCCGAGCAGGAACAACTCACGAGCGGCGGTGGCCATCGTTTGTGCGTTCGTGCCATTGGCCTCGGTCATGGTCCTGGTTTACACCTCGTCCTTGCTGAGCTGCCGGGTGGGCCGGCCCCCGAGTAAGCCTTCCTGATCCGGCAACATTTCGCCGATCTGCAGGCCGTTATCATCGATGCTGTACAGGCGCAATTCGTCGGAGTGGGCGCTGGCCCGAACCTTGACCACCGCCATGATGCGCAACAAGCGGCTCTGCACCTCGATGTAGCGCTGGACAATGATTGCATCGGTGAGAAACGCCGTGCCGTAAGGGCTGAAACGCAGGTCGGTGTAGCGGTCTTCCAGTTCCGAGGTCAGCAACACACTGACACCGATGCTCGTCAGTGCGGTGACCATGCGCGACAGCGATTCGCGAAAGTCTTCGCGGAAGGTCGGCGCCAGCGCCAGTTCGAAACCGGACAGCGAATCGATTACCACACGGGTGGCTTTCAGTCGGCTGATCTCGCTGAGCAGCAATTGCACGATTTCGTCGATGGACAGGTCCGGCGCACGGCTGTCCACCAGACCGACCTGACCGCTCTGAATCAGTTCCGCCAGGGTGGAGTTCTGGGAGTGATTCGGCCGTTGTTCAAACACCGCGATCACGCCGGTTTCGCCATTGCGCGCGCCTTCGGCCAGGAAGGTCGCCGCCAGAATGCTTTTGCCCGACCCCGACGGCCCCGCCACCAGCAACGAATAACCACGGGGCAGGCCGCCACCAAGCATCTTATCGAGCTGCGGTACGCCCATTTTCAGGCGCTTGATCGGCAATTCCAGTGGGGCTTCAATCAGGTTGACGGCGGCGGGTGCAAACACCTTGATCCCCGACGTAGCAATTCGGAAAGTATGCAGGCCTGGCAACGTCGGCTGCCCGCGCATCTTCATGATTTCCATCTTGCGCACCATGGAGTTGCGCTGGACGCTCTGGCGCAACCAGATCAGGCCATCGGCCACGGTGAAAATCGGGTTGGTGTCGGTTTCGGTGAAATACTCGCCAATCAGGAAGGTGGTTGCCTGCCAAGTGGTCATCAACATGCCCAGTTGCTGAACGAACTGCGGCAGATTGTTGTTGGGGTTGTCCTGGGTCTGGCTGGCCAGCACCACGGAGCGGAACGAATCGACGAACACCAGCGCCGGTGAGTGAGCCTCCACCTCGCTGACAATGCGCCGCAGCACCTCGTCCAGATTCCCCGCCAACGTGTCGGCGGCCAGGTTGATATAGCGAATCGAATGGTTGATCGCTTCGCTGTCGAAAAAATCGAATTGCTGCTGATAGCGCAGCATCTTCAGCGGCGGCTCTCCCAACACGGTAAAAAACAGCGCCGGGCGTTGAGGCGTCGCCAGGGCGAACATCATCTGATGCGCGAGGGTAGTTTTGCCGCAGCCGGGCGGACCTGCGATCAGGTTGAACGAAAACTCCGGCAAACCTCCGCCCAGCACCTCGTCCAGTCCTGGCACGCCGGTAGCCAGTCGGTTGATAGTCACTTTGGTGCTCATGGCGAATTTTCCTGCGAAGGGGTGTCGCTCAAAGAAGGTTCCCACATGCCACGAAGCAAACGTGCGGTGAGCGAGGGCCCGATCAGCGTGGTGAGTAGCTCGTAAAAGGTGGTCAGCAACACTTCACCGAAAAACAGCGCATCGACGTCGCTTTGCTCAACAATTACGGACTTGAGGGCTGTCAGGTCCATGCCGGCCGGCACTTTGTCGCGGGTGCTGGCTAAACGCGGATGATTAGAGGCGCACAGGTGAAGGCTGCGGCGATAAAGCGCGGCAACCCCTTGCTGGCCGATGATGGGCGTGAGGGCTACTTCCATATCCCGCAAGGTTGAAATGATCGCTTGGGCGATCCTTGCGATGTCAGCGTCGGGGCCAACACGGTGCGCCAGAGAAGCAACGATCTGACGGCTCTCTTCGCTTTGCGTGGACATGGCTAACTGATATCTGATGGACAGACATCGAGGGTACACCCAATTAGGTGGTTGGACGTGATTTGCGACAGTTCCAAAGAAAACACTGGGTGACACCGACCGCCGCTGGTCGATCAAAAGGCAAAAAAAAGCCCGCGGGAGGGCGGGCAAACCGTAGTTTCTTGAATGAGCGGGAGCACTGTACCGGTTGGGGGTAGGTGGTGGGGTGAAGAAAAGTTCATGTGTGGATGGACCGCGTTACCCGCTCAGGGCAAATGATCTGCCGCAAAGTCTGCCTCGGAGCGAGCTTGTAACCGGCCCTTGCGGCAGGCCTGCTGGAATCGCTCAAAGTCTTGCTCATTCTGCGTTGCATAACTTTTCGCATACTTGAACAGCGCGTCGGCCAGCGCATTGCTCTTGCCGATGTAACCGCTGATCTGCGCGGCCTGCCCGGACGATTTGGCATGCGCGCGAGCGAGGGCGCGACCACAGACGCGACCATACGCGGCGAAGGTGTCCGCATCGAACGTCTCGAGTTCGGCCGAGATTTTCATGTCGCGCAATTGCCGCACGTAGAAGTGTCGACCGCTGGGGCCGGTGGTCCAACCGAGAAACAGGTCACTGGCCGATTGCATCAATCGTTGACCCTCAACCACCCGCTGACCGTTATGCCGCACTGTTGATTTCGTCTTCACGTAATCGGCCAGCACCGAGCGCCGTGCTTCCTTGAATTGCAGGAACAGCGGGAATTCCTGATCGTCGGTCAGCAAGACCACCAGACAACGGGTGCCAACACTGCCGACACCCACCACTTTGAACGCCATGTCCTGGGCGTGAAAACGTGAAAGCAACGCCCGTCGGTCAGCCTGCAGCGTGCCGGGATACTCGCGCATGAAGGCGTCGTAGATTGGCCGCCAATCCGAGTGGCGTAGCCAGTCATCATCGGCATCCAGCAATGTGGTGTTTTTGTGCAAGTGGAAAATTTCCGGCAGGTCATCGCGAATGATCAGACGACCATGGGCGTCACGTTCGCTGATTTTCGGCATTAGCTCGGCGTGGGATCGGCCCTCGGCCTTTTCGATGGCACGCTCGATATGCTCCAGCGTTTTTTTGTTCGCCTGCTTGCGCAAGTCGTCGTAACGGATGGACTCGTACCAGGTTTCCAGCGAGCTTTGTTCGGCGCACTCGAGCATGGTTTCCTGATAAGCGCTGACCACTTCGCGGCAGACCGTCTCTTCGATCGTTTCGCCATGACGCAGATCGCGGGCGGCCACTACGATACTCGCCACCAGCCGTTTAACGTCCCACTCCCAAGGGCCGGGATGGACCTCGTCGAAGTCGTGGACGCCGAACAACAGATTGCGTTCGGGCGTGGCGAACCCGCCGAAATTCATCAGGTGGCAATCGCCGCAGATCGGTGAGGTCAGGCCCATGTTCGGCGTGGAAGCCAGGTCGTGAGCCTGCAAAAGCGCGGTGCCGCGATAAAAGCTGAAGGGGGAGACGAGCATGCGGCCGTAGCGGAGTTCGATCAGGGACTTGATTCGGCCTTCGCTTGAGGCTTTGATCAGTGGGAGCGGGTCGCGGTTAGTTTTTCCCGTGGACGCATGGGAATTGCGGGGGCAATTCTTGCGGGCGTCCTTGCCTTGCTTCAAGCGGTCTTTGAGGGTGGTCATGGGGGCTCGCTGTAGGCGGTGTGCGGATTGAGTGTAGAAGGCCATACAGAGCGCGAAATATTCGATGAAATAAAAAGCCCGATTATTAGTCGGGCTCTAAATTTTTATCTGATCAAATTTCCCGTGTGAAGGAAATTTCCACGGGACGCGGAATGCTGCGCCGCCTCTGATCAAGTTTGCTTGAGTTGTAATGGCGGGCCACCAACGCACCAAATTATGGGCCTTGTTCCAATAGGATTCGTTTCCCCAGTGTTTAGCCAAGCAAAACACGGGTAGGCCACATTCGCGAAACGCCCGTTTTTCAATATCGCCTTTTGTAAATTTATCTTGAGAGATAACGGCCCAGCCGCCTTCGTCGCTCAGTACTGAAATCCAATCAACGTCCGTGGTGTTCTGCGGAAATTTATCCTTCAGTGGCAATACCGAATGTCCGTCTGCTTTGGTCAGCTCATTTAATGCGCGGGCAAGGGCGGGGGGAAGATTGTTGTCCAGTAAGAAATTCAAGCAGCATTCCTTTGCTCAAAATTGACCGCCGCTTCAACTGCTGCAGCAGGAATCTCAAAGAGAAGTGCCACACGTTTGGTGTTTTCCCCTTCTGTCTTGTAGGCGCTAAAAATTGCCGCCGTATCGATTCCCGTGTTTGCAAGAACTGGTTTCCCAAAGTTCCGGGAGGGATCCAGAACGATCGCTTTACTGCGTTTTACCGGATACCAGCGCTGAGCGGCTTCTGATCCCGTGTAATCAATGCCTTCATACAACGAAGGTTTGATGACTTGCTCAAACGCGTACTGTCGTTTGATCAGGTCGAGAAGGGATTCATCCCCTGTTTCGCTCATGACCGTGGCGAAAATACGCCGACCATCGGTTTGAAAACGTTTGCAGGTAAATGGATAGGCTTGATTGAACATCTCTTTTGCTTGCTGCGAGGCATTGCGGATGGCTTGCAGGCTTACACCGTGCTGGCGGAAGGCATGGACGAAACGAATTTCCAGGAGGTCATGAAAGCCTAGTACGCACTCATCCAGGTCGGCCAGTTCCGAGCTCCAAAGCCCCGAATGCTGAACACCATGCGCGGTATATCCGAAAAGCCAACGGCGGATATCGGCAGCTGGAATCCCCGTGTAAAGGGAGGCTTCCGCCGGTGTGTATAAGCCAATACCGACAAGGCGGCTAGGCAGTTTGATGTTTTGCATGTTGGCCTCCTTGTCATCAGGTGATTCGGCGAGGGGATTCTGGTCGTAAGGATGAACTCAAGCAACCAGTCGGGGACGAACAGCCGTTTTGTTTGTTCAGCGTAGATTTAAAGCGTGATCATCACAATCAGCTCAGAGCCGATATGGCTTGCAGGAAATTTCCGAAGAACTTGTCCTGCAATTCGCTCTTGCGACGGATCGAGGGGCCGGGAGTCAATTGAGTCGACAGAAAGTTACAGTTTATGAAACCTTCTGTTGAGTCAAAGCCCAAAAAAGGCACCTGCGATTCTCGTCAGGTGCCTTTTTTGTTACATCGACGAAACCTGCGCCTGCAATCTTCGCCCAACGACATCCATCAAATCGCAGCCATCGCGCAGCGAAGTCACCAACACCCGCGCCAGTTCACTGTGAACCCCCTCGTTCACAGCAAAACTCTCCAGCAATTGAGTTGCCGTGCGGATGCGGTAAGCCGCAGTTTCGTGCAATACGTCCAGCGGTGCTTCGGTGTCGATCAGCAGCGACGCGATGGTGCAGTCGATGCCGGTGACAGGCATGTATCGATCCATGACAAAACCTCCATTTGGTAAAAGAGCACGACCACTCAGTGGTGGCTGGCGGACGAAACTTCCGACACGCCATTGGGTGGATCGAGGTTGTCCAGCGCTCGGTTTACCAACAGTTCGCCCAGCACCGCCAACTGCTGAATCGCCAGTGCCACGTTACGGCGCGAGCCTTCGAGGTCGCAGGCCAGGTCGGTGGTCATGACGTTGAGTGAGGCGAGGGTTTCGCAGGCGTGAGCGAGCAGGGTTGGCGTGTCGACGGCGGGGAGGAGGGTAAAGACGTGACTGATGGGATCGGGGTGGTTCGGGTTGCGCAGGCGTGCGCTGATGATGCGTTCTGTGGTTTCGGAGAGTTGGCTTAAATCGGGTGCGTCTGCTTCTGAAAGTGCGGCAGATTCGGGCGGATTTGGGGTGATCTTTTTCATGATGGAGCTCCTTGCGTTGGTGGGAGCTGCCAGTCCCCTGCTGTCAAACAGGATTGGGTGGCGGCTGTACGCGGGTTGACAGACCGGAAACGCAAGCATCCAGTGCACCCGAAGATGCCCCACGCACAGCCACCAGAACGGAACTGCACACGTGAAAGGATGCCGTTTTATCCGGAGGAGTGAAAGCTTGCGGTTCTTCAGCCTGTCAAAGCCGATCGCTGATTTGCAGCGATACCTGAAGGCTATCGATGCAGAACCGCTTCCGCCAGTTCATGAAAGCCGATACGAGTTGCGGGAAGTTTCCTAGGACGAGGACTACGTTCTTACAATAAAAGTCATTGATCAGATTTTACTGAAGCTAACGCTCCGAAATTCTCCTCTCATAGCCAACCTACGGCTGATAGAGGTAATTCCTACGCAATCTGGCGGTTGACGGTAAGGAAGGTGACGAGTCAAAGTTTGCCCATCAGCTCAGTACCGCGTGCAGTCAATTGTTAGATCTGCCCTGCAGTCCTGGGCTTTTTTTCGCCCAGAGAAAAGAGAAAAGGACGGATCTGTTTTCGGTGATCTACCCGAGCCTATTTTTTCTCAATGCTCCGTAACCCCATCCCCCCGCAAAACCCACCCAGCCTCCCCAGCCATCAACCGATACCGAACCTCGCGCATCTTCCCCGTCCTCCCGGCCCCGGCGTCCGCACTCTCATAAACCGGAAAGCGCCGCACCAGCACATTTTCCACCACCGCAAACTCATCCTCTCCCTGATAGCCCTCGGCTGCCTCGACGTCCTCACTGACCGGCGGAAGATAAATCTCGCTGAGCGATTTTTTGCGATTCGCTGAATAGGCGACGAGTTCACCCGGCAATCCGCGTCCCGGTGATCGGGCAAAGACGTAAAGCTCTGGCGAGCCATCCCGATCAAGGTCCGCCACCTCGGCCCGGACGACGTTTCCCGTCAATGGCCGTGTGAAGTCTGAATTATCGGTTTCCAGCCCTTGAGGTGAAATACGCAGCACACGGTGGTCATCGATCCCCTCCGTCGTCACATGAAACCGGATGCCCTGTAATTCAAGCGTCTGGTCAAACGGCCGAGTGCTGTCCGAGGCATCAGCGGGGCTGAGGTTCAATGAAAGGTTGTAGTTCGCCACCTCATTGCGCCGTGCGGCGTTGCGCATGAGGTACACCTGAACCGTGTACTCACCATCGGCGGGTAACGGACCCATGAAATGGTTGCCCATGATCGAGCCGTTAAACAGCGCGTAGTCCGCGCCTTTGGCGGTGATGTTGAAGTAGGCAGAGGTATTGGAAGGCTTGAGGTCGACGGTCAGTATTTGGCCCGCCTTTGCACTCACTCGGTATTGCGCGGTGAGCGGGCCCTGGATGGACTGGTTGAACTGGACAGCGTCGGCGCCTTTTTCGAAAGTGACTCGTTCGACTCGTGGCGTAACTTTAGTGGCCGCTTGTGCAGACAGGGAAACAATGGCCGCAAGCGCGGCGGCAAGCCAGATGTTCATGTTTGATTTCCTGCAAGCGCGACAACGCTCAATAGCCCGACCCAAATTGATTACAGCTCATCTGATCATATCGTGTGCTTGAAATGATGCTCCCAAGGCTTCACGCCAGCGCGCCGGTCTGATTCGCGAAGCTGAGCTGAAGCGTCGATGATGAGGAGGGCTTGAAGCCTGGCGTGAGTTCCGGCGCAGACGGAGTTTGCGGGTCAGAAGTGGCAATTGTATGACGGCCTGTAACTGATAACTGCCGTCAAATAAGTGACGATTTTAGGGGCGAATTACCGCTCGGCGATAAATTAGACAAAGTATTGACAGTGCCAATCTGATCTCCCATTATCGGCCGCGTTTTGATGGCCTTGCGCCACAAAGTTGGCGGACTTCAACCACTCGTATCCGCTCTAATGTTCAGGGAGAGATTTCATGTTTGTTGAGCGAATACTGGTGACTGGCGGTGCCGGTTTTATTGGGTCGCACCTCGTAGAAGCCTTGCTGGGCAAGGGCTACAAGGTTCGCGTGCTGGATAATTTGTCGACTGGAAAAGTCAGCAATCTGCCGATGGACAATGCCAATCTGAACCTGGTCATCGGTGATGTCGCGGACGGCGCCGTAGTGGCACAAGCCATGCGCGATTGCGGTGCTGTCGTTCACCTGGCCGCAGTGGCCTCGGTGCAAGCGTCGGTGGATGATCCGGTCAGCACCCATCAAAGCAACTTCGTCGGCACCCTCAACGTGTGCGAAAGCATGGTGAAGGCCGGGATCAAGCGCGTGGTATTCGCGTCCAGCGCCGCTATCTACGGCAACAACGGCGAAGGCACGGCGATTCACGAAGACACGCCAAAATCCCCGCTCACGCCGTATGCCAGCGACAAACTGGCCAGCGAGCAATACCTCGATTTCTATCGCCGCGAACATGGTCTGGAGCCGATGATCTTTCGGTTCTTCAACATCTTCGGCCCACGCCAGGATCCGTCATCGCCGTACTCCGGCGTGATCAGCATCTTTACCAAGCTGGCCCTGGCCGAGCAGTCGGTGGCGATTTTCGGCGACGGTTCGCAGACCCGCGACTTCGTCTATGTCCAGGACCTGGTGAGCATTCTCGTGCAGTCCCTGGAAGTCAGTGAACCGAGCCCCGGCGCGGTGAACGTTGGCCTGAGTCGTTCCACCAGCCTCAACGATCTGATCGCCGAATTGGGCACCGTCACCGGCAGCCCGTTGAAGGTGATTCATCACGCGCCACGTCAAGGCGACATTCGCCATTCGCGCGCCAACAACAGTCGCCTGCTGGAGCGTTTCAAGCTCCCGGAACCGACCGCCATCGGCAAGGGGCTGTCGCAGCTTATTCGCAGCCTGTAACCCGGCCGGTTCCACTGTCCGACATCCAAGCAGTATCGGTTCAGTCCATTCAAGAGTGAGTTATGGAAATCGTTTTTCGCAGGACGCGTGTCCGCGCGGCCGCTAAACGGCTGCTCGCCGCTTTAGCGTTGTTCGTGAGTGGGCCCGCTGTTCAGGCCGCAGCATTGCCGCAACCCGCCAGCGTGGTTTTCTGGTACGCCGATCAACCACCCATTTCCGAGTTGGCTCAGTTCGACTGGTCAGTGGTCGAGCCGGGGCATATGACCGCGGGCGACGTCAAAACCCTGCGCAAGTTGGGCAGCCAACCATTCGCCTACCTGTCGGTGGGCGAGTTTCATGGTGGCAAGGCCGAGCTCGACAAAGCCTCTCTCACCGGGGCGGTCAGCCCGGTGCGCAATGGTGCGTGGGACAGCCAGGTCATGGACCTCGCGGCACCTGCCTGGCGTGAACATTTGTTCGGCCGAGCCAAGGCGTTGCAGGCCGAAGGCTACGCCGGGTTGTTCCTCGATACCCTCGACAGCTTCCAGTTGCTGCCGGAGTCGGCACGAGAAACACAGCGTGTGGCACTCGCCGGTTTCCTGCGGGAATTGCACCAGCGCCAACCGAACCTGAAGCTGTTTTTCAACCGTGGCTTCGAAGTGCTGCCCGACCTCGATGGCGTGGCCGCCGCCGTGGCAATCGAATCGATTCATGCCGGTTGGGATGCTTCCGCCAAGCGTTATCGCCCGGTACCGGAAGCCGACCGCGAATGGCTGGAAACCCAGATCCAGCCGTTGCGCGCCAAAGGTATTCCGCTGGTAGCGATTGACTATCTGCCGCCGGAGCGCCGCGATGAAGCGCGCAAACTGGCCAAGCGTCTGCGCGATGAGGGCTTCATTCCCTATATCGGCACGCCAGAGCTGGACTCGATGGGCATCAGCAGCATCGAAATCCAGCCGCGCCGAATCGCGCTGCTTTACGACCCGCGCGAAGGCGATCTGGTGCGCAACGCCGGGCACACCTTGCTCGGCGGTTTGCTCGAATACCTCGGCTACCGGGTCGATTACCTGCCGGTCGACGGCTCGCTGCCGGAGCACCGTTTCAGCGGTTTGTACGCCGGGATCGTGACCTGGATGACCAGCGGCCCGCCGCAGGACGCATCGGCTTTCAATAGCTGGATCGGCAAACGTCTGGACGAACAGGTGCCAGTGGTGTTCTTTTCCGGCCTGCCGATTCAAGACCCGCTGCTGCTCAAGCGCCTGGGTCTGAACCGCTCGGCGCCGATCGGTACTCAGGCCTTGACCATCAGCTATCAGGACAAGGCGCTGATCGGCGCTTTCGAAGCCCCGGTGCAGCCCCGGTCCCGTGACCTGACCGCAATCTCCCTGCTGCCCAAAGGCCCGAAAGCCGCGTTGCTGCTGACCGCTGCCGACGGCCAGACATTTGCCCCGGTGGCGACGGCCGAGTGGGGCGGTGTTGCCCTTGCGCCATACATTCTCGAAACGAATAACGAGCGCAGCCGCTGGATTCTCGATCCGTTCGCTTTCCTCCAGGCCAGCTTGCGCCTGCCGGTTCAGCCACGCCCCGACACCACCACCGAAAACGGCCGCCGCATCGCCACCGTGCACATCGACGGCGATGGTTTTCCGTCGCGCGCTGAAGTGCGCGGCACGCCGTATGCCGGCAAGCAGGTGCTCGACGATTTCATCCGGCCCAACCCGTTCCTGACTTCGGTGTCGATCGTCGAAGGCGAGATTTCACCGCGCGGCATGTTCCCGTTCCTGGCGCGCGAACTGGAACCCATTGCCCGTGAGTTGTTTGCCAACCCGAAAGTCGAAGTCGCCACCCACACCTTCAGCCATCCGTTTTTCATGCAGCCGGAAGTGGCGCAGAAACGTGAGAACTTCAACCCGGAATACGGCTTGAAGATGGCCATTCCGGGCTACGACAAAATCGATTTCCGCCGCGAGATTTTTGGCTCGCGCGACTACATCAACCAGCAGCTCACCACCCCGGAAAAACCGGTGAAGCTGGTCTTCTGGCCGGGCGATGCCTTGCCCTCGGCAGCGACCTTGAAGCTGGCCTACGACGCGGGCCTGAAAAACGTCAACGGCGCCGAGACCATGCTGACCAAGGCCAACCCGTCGCTGACCGGTCTCAATCCTTTGCTGCGTCCCACCGAAGGCGGCCTGCAGTACTACGCGCCGATCATCAACGAGAACCTCTACACCAACCTGTGGAAGGGGCCGTATTACGGTTTCCGCGATGTGATCGACACCTTCGAACTCACCGACAGCCCACGGCGCTTGCGCGGCCTGCACCTGTATTACCACTTCTATTCGAGCACCAAGCAGGCCTCGATCAAGGCGATGAACGAGATCTACGGCTACATGAAGGACCAGCAACCGATGTCGCTGTGGATGAGCGACTACCTCGATCGTGTGCACGGTTTGTATCAGGCCAGTCTGGCGCGCACCGCCGAGGGTGACTGGCAGGTTCGCGGCATGGACGCGCTGCGCACCCTTCGACTCGACCCGCAAATGGGCTGGCCGGACCTGCTGCGTTCGCAAGGCGTTGCCGGTGTTCGTGACTTGCCGCAAGGCCGGTATGTGGCGTTGAGCAGCGACCAGGCGTTGCTGGTGTTGCGTCCCGACCGGGATGAACGGCCGGCGCTGGAGGAGGCCAACCTGCCGTTGGTGGACTGGAAATATGTGGATGAAAAACACGTGAGCTTTTCGTTTGCCGGTCAAGTGGACCTGAGCTTCTCCGTGCGCTCGGCGAGCAGTTGCCGGGTGGAAGTGGACGGGCAAACTTTTGCAGGCAAGGCATCCGCCGGTCTGTGGACTTTTCAATTACCAATGAAGCAGGTGAGTCATGGTCAGCTCTACTGCATCTAACGCCTCAGCAACTAAAAGCCGCCGCCTGCTCAATCCCTGGGCATTGGCGGTGGTGGCGGTGGCCGTGGGCGGCCTGTTGTGGCTGACGTTCCAGCGCGAAGAAGTGTTCCAGCCGGACGGCCGTGAGCCCGATGCGGTCTCGGCCAATTACGCCGAATTGCTGCTGGCCGCGCACCCGGATGACGATCACCTGCGCTTGCAGCTGGTCGATCTGCTGATCCGTCTCGGCGACTACCCGAAAGCGCGCCTGCACCTTGAGAACTGGCCGAAACCGGTCGTTGAGTTGCAGGCCTATTACCGGCTGGAACTCGATGCATTGGAAGCGGCGAAAGCCGATGATCCGATCGCGCAGAAAGCCTTGATCGAACGCCTGCAAAGCTTCGATCACCGCCTGTTGCCGCTGCCGCAATTGCACAACCTGGCCAAGCTGGCGTTGACCTTACAGGCGCCAGCTTTCGCTGCCAGCGTCTACGAAGAAATCGCCGATCGCGACCCGGCCCAGCGCATCGCTTCGCTCAAGTCCGCCGCGCAGTGGTACCTGGCCGGTGAGCAACCTGGTCGCGCCGCCGACATTTATCTGCTGCTCAAACAGGACAGCCAACAAGCGTCCGAGCGTCGCGAATACGCGCAACTGGCATTCAACAGTCTGTTGGCCGCCGGTCGCGGTGAACAGGCTGCGCGCGTACTGGCCGATGAACTGGATCAGCTCAAGGATCCGCAAACCGATTCGCCGTGGCTGGAGCAGGGCGTCGACGTTGCCGTTGGCAGCAAACGCTTTGATCTGGCGCAGCGCTTTCTGGATCAGTGGCGCGTGTTGCAGCCGGACAACCCACAAATCCTGCGCAAGGAATTCAGCATGCGCCTGGCCCTCGGCGATTTGGCCGGTGCGTGGGACAGTGGTCAGCAGCTGGTGGCTGAGCACCCGGATGACTTGGCATTGCTCGAGCAAATGGGGCATCTGGGCGAATGGCGTGGCGACAGTCAGGCCGCCCTCGGCTACTGGATTCGCCTGCTCAAGCTGCACGAAGACCCGCAAACCCGTGAACACGCCTGGCGTCTGGCGAGTCAGCAGTTCGACTTTGACCATGCGATTCCCTTGCTCGCCGAGATCATGGAGCAACGTGCGCTGACCGACGTCGAACTCGATGCGCTGATCTACGCTCACGAATCGCGCGGCACACCGGCCCAGGCCGAAGCCTGGTTGCACGCCTACTTGCGCAAGTACCCGGCGCATCGCCTGGCCTGGACGCGCCTGCTGCAGAACCTGGAAAACACCGGGCAGTTCGCACAGAAAACCGAGGTCTATCAGCGCTACTCGAAACGCTTCGCGCTGACGACGACCGAGCGCATCGACTGGGCCAGTACCGACCTTAAGCTGTTTGATAATCAGGCGGCGTGGGAGGTATTGCAGGTTGATAACCGCAAGATCACCGATGAGGGTTACTGGCGCTTGCGTGCTGCGCTGGCATGGGATCTGGAGCTCGATGACGAGCTGCAGTTTTCCCTGGAGAAACTCCTCGCGCTCAAGGGTTCGCTGAACAGTGGCGACGAGAGTCAGCTGATCACGATGTACCGCACCAGCGATCCGAAGCGGGCGCTGACCATGATGGTCGGCAGCTGGAAGCGCACCCGGGATCCGCAGCGTCTGGTTGAATCCTTGCAGCAAGCCCAGGAATTGCAGGATTGGCCGCAAGTGGTCGCGCTGCTCAAAGACGCCGAGCAATACCCGGAAGCCAACGAGCAAGCACAAGTGCTGGCGATTCGCGGTGCCTTGGCGGTGCAGCAGGGAAATATCGACGAGGCGCAGCGTTTGTACCTGTTGGGCCTGTCGCGTTTCCCGGATGACAACCTGTTCCGCGAGCGCCTGATGTGGCTGTACGTTGATCAAGGCAACACCGCCGCGCTCAAGCCTTTGCTGACGGAATGGAAACCCCAGGCGCGTCAGGACCGAATCCTCTGGCTGCCGTTCGCCAGTGCCAGCCAGATGCTCGGTCGCGATACCGAAGCGTTGGCCTGGTATCGGATGTACCTCAAGACCAGTCCGCAGGATTGGCTGGTGCGTGCGGCCTACGCCGATGCCCTGGAAAGCGCCGGTTATCAGGACGCGGCCCAACGGTTGCGCCTGAAGCTGCTGCGCAGCCCCGAAGGCGAAAACATTCAGCCATCGTCCCAGCGTTATGCGATCTGGTTGCGCTTGATGGCCAGCAGTTATTCGCCGGCCAAGGCACAGCAGGAGGTGGCGAAGTGGAAAGACGGCTCGCCGGCCATGCTGCAATTGTGGTTCGAGCGGTTGCTGGCACGTCTCGACGCGACGAACCAGGAATCGCAGAAAGACCAGTGGCTGGAGTGGGCGCGCAGCCAAGGCTTGAAGGTTCAGCGTTACGAAGAAATCCAGCAGGCGCTGCGCAGCCGCAACAAGGCGCAAGTCGAAACGCTGTTGGCCAGTAGCGACCTCAACCCGGCGCAACGCGCCCAGGCCTTGAGTCGTCTCGGCCGCTTCGACGAAGCCCTCGACCTCAGCCAGTCCGCGCTGGGTGACGATCAACCGGCTGCCGTGCGCGA
Organism: Pseudomonas sp. PS02303; assembly: GCF_029959925.1. NCBI lineage: Bacteria > Pseudomonadati > Pseudomonadota > Gammaproteobacteria > Pseudomonadales > Pseudomonadaceae > Pseudomonas > Pseudomonas sp. PS02303. The sequence goes on along the minus strand of NZ_JASCOM010000005.1, from coordinate 64,934 downwards.
GCAGTTGCGCCGTCAGGCTGCCGAGTTGCAGGAGTTGACGCCGCAGGGCGCGCAGCTGTCCTGGCATCAACAGGATTTCGGTGGCCTGGAATTCAACACCCCGCGCCTGCAAATCGCGCACAACCTTGGCGCTCAGTGGTACGCCAATCTTGAGTTGGAGAATGGCACCTACAACAGCGATCAGCTGATCGAATCGCGCATGGGCGATGAGCGCAACGCTGCGCTGACCCTGCAACGTTCGGTGGAAGACGGCGGCTACAAACTGTTCGCCGACACCAGCCAGCGCAAGGACGACGACCGCACTGGCCTGGGCCTGTCCCGGACTTGGCAGTTGAGCGCCAGTGACCAGATCGAGACCGGTCTGGACTGGCATCGCAAAAGCGAAGACAGCGGCCTGATGCGCGCTTTCGGCCAGCACGACAGTGTGTGGGTCGGCGGTCGTCACGGGTTCTCGGCGCGGGATCAGATCAGCTGGGAAGTGGCGCAGAAATCGTTCTCGACTCGTGCGGGCGATTCCTTGGGCAACGGCCAGGCGCTGAAGATGGAATACAACCACACGCTGGAATTCGCCGGACCTAACTGGACCGTGCGCAGCGGTGTCGATTATCAGCACAACAACGTCAAGGACCGCACGCTGGAGTACCTGTCCAGCGCCAACGACGGTCCGGTGAAAAGCGTTGATGACTCGGACGATCCCGCGATCGTGACGGCCAACGATCTGCTGCAAAGCCGTTACGGCCAACTGTATGTCGGTAGCTCATGGCGTCGCGGCTTGCCGGGCGCCCTGGTGCGTACTCGCCCGCAATACACCTGGCTGGTGGACGTGACGGCGGGCTGGCAATGGCTGGATCAAACCTTTAACTACGGCATCAACACCGGGATCGGCGTCGAAGTGCTGGGCGGTGACGAATTGGCCCTCACCGTTGGCTACCAATCCGCGCCACAAGGCGGGGACGGTCAGGCGGGCGGAACACTGGGTGTGAGCTACGGCGTGCGATTCGGACGCTGATCATGAAATGTTTACGGGAGAAAAACTGATGCAAGCAATTCGTAATCTGAGCCTGGCTCTGGCAGTCCTGTTCGTCGCCGGTTGCGCCAGCTTCACCGGCGACACCAGCCCGAACTTTGCGCGTACTGCGAAGTGGGGCACCGTGCCGATGATCAACTACTCGCAAACCCCGCAAGCCGGCGAGCGTGCCGAGCAGATCCTGCTCAGCGTGCTCAGCAGCCACGGTCTGCAACCACGGGTTTACCCGGTCAGTACTCAGGGCGAACAAGCGCTGATGGACGACAACGAACGTTTGGCCGGCGCCCTCGATTGGGCACGTGATCAGAAGCTTGATTACGTGGTCGCTGGCAGCGTTGAAGAGTGGCAGTACAAGAACGGTCTGGACGGCGAACCGGCAGTGGGCATCAGCCTGCGCGTGCTCGAAGCCAGCAGCGGTCGTGTGCTCTGGAGCAAAAGCGGCGCGCGTGCGGGCTGGTCCCGTGAAAGCCTCGCCGGCACCGCGCAAACGGTGCTCGACACACTTGTTGGCGCCCTTCGGTTCGAGTGAATGCAATGAATTCTCCTCACATGGATTACAGCCTCGCGCCGCGTGCCAGCGGCCCGGTGTCTTGGCTGGAAACGCTGTTGGTCACCGGCGCGGCGATTGGCCTGGGCTTATGGCTGACCCCGCAAGACCCGTTGCAAATGCACGCTGGTTTTCCCTGGCCGGTGCTGGCGCCGCTGCTGTTGGGTGTGCGCTACGGTTTCGTGCGCGGCTTGCTCAGCGCCAGTCTGCTGGTGATGGCGTTGTTCGCCCTGCGCTACAGTGGGCATGAAGCGTACGCCCAGCTTGATCCGTCATTCATTGTCGGCGTGCTGGTCAGCGGCATGCTGGTGGGCGAGGTTCGCGATCTGTGGGAACGGCGCTTGCAGCGTCTGCAGATGGCCAACGATTACCGCCAGTATCGACTCGACGAATTCACCCGCGCGCACCAGATTTTGCGGGTCTCCCACGACCTGCTGGAGCAGCGCGTGGCGGGCAGCGATCAAAGCTTGCGCAGTTCGTTGCTGGGCTTGCGCGACAAACTGCGGGTGATGCCGGACGAAGGCGATGCACTGGCCGCGCTGGCCGACCCGATCGTGGCCATGCTCGGTCAGTACGGTGCGCTACGCGTGGCCGGGCTGTATCGCGTCGATGAACGCGAAGAGAACGTGTTGCCCGAAGCCTTGGCGACCATCGGCGTCATGGGGCCGTTGGGCACCGAAGACGGTCTGGTCAAGCTGTGCCTGGAACGCGGTGAGCTGGTCAGCGTGCGTCAGGAACTGATTGATGCCGGCAGCTCGGCGCAATTCTCGTCATTGCAGGCCTGCATTCCGCTGATCGATGCCGAAGGTCGTTTGCTGGCGATTCTGGCGGTGCGGCAGATGCCGTTCTTCGCCTTCCAGGATCGCACGCTGAGCCTGTTGGCGTTGCTCGCCGGGCACATCGCCGACCTGCTGCGCCGCGACCCGCAAGTGCTGCAACTGGCCGACGCCGATGCGCAGCAGTTCACGCTGCAACTCAAGCGTTCGCTGGTGGATGTCGAGCAGCACAAACTGGCGGCCGGCCTTTTTGCCTTCGAATTGACCCGCCCCAACGATGAGCTGTCGCGTCTGTTCGAGCGCAGCCAGCGTGGCCTCGACCTGCAATTGCCGCTGCGTAATAACCGCGATCATCAGCTGTTGCTGGTGCTGCTGCCGTTGACCAGTCCGCAAGGCACCGAAGGTTATCTGGCGCGGATGAACCTGATGCTGCACGAGCACTTTGGCATTGAAAGCAGCCTCGACAGCCTCGGCGTGCGCGTGTTGCCGTTCAACCTGGAGCCTGGCTGTGAACGCAACGGGCTGCGTAATTTCCTGTTCAACGAGTGTGGCCTGAATGATCAGCAAGTGGCTGTTTAGCGGAGCCTTGTTGTTAGAGGCGGGCAGTTGGGCCAGCTTGTGGCTCACCGCGCCCGAGTTGCAACAATTGCTGGTGTTCACCCTCAGCCACGGCCTGGCGTGCGTGATGTTGTGCGCGGCCGTGTGGCTGTTGCTGCCGGCGCGCTACCGTTCGCCGCTGCCGTGGAGCCCGCTGTTTATCTTCAGCCTGGCGTTCTTCGTGCCGGTGCTCGGCGCGGTCGGCGTAGTGGCGGCGATCTTCCCGGCGCTGTACCTGCCGCGCAAACGCGACAAGCAAGCGTGGCAAGCGGTGGGCATCCCGAAACTGCCGTTCCGCGCGCAATTGCAACTGCACTCGCCGATCTTTGCCGATGGCGGTTTGCAGGACGTGTTGCGCCATGCCCCGGATCCGGATCAGCGTCTGGCCGCCCTCTTGGCGACTCGGCGCATGCCCGGCAAAGAAGCGGTGCCGATCCTCAAACTGGCCCTCGGTGACCCGAGTGACGATGTGCGGCTGCTGGCGTATTCGATGCTCGACAAGCAGGAAAGCGACATCAACCTGCACATCCAGATCGCGCTCGGCGAACTGGTCAACGCCAAAACGGCGGGTGCGCTGCACGGCCGGCTGGCGCGCTGGTATTGGGAGCTGGCGTATCTGGGCCTGGCGCAAGGCAGCGTGCTTGATCACGTGCTGACCCAGGCCAGCGAACATGCCGAGCAAGGCTTGAAAGCGGGCGAGGGCGGTGAGCTGTTCCTGCTGGCCGGGCGCATCGCGCTGGAGCGTGGCGATGTCGAGCGTGCCGAGGTGCTGCTGAGTCAGGCTCAAGAGAACGGCATGGGCGCGGCGCAAGTGCTGCCGTTTCGCGCCGAGCTGGCGTTCGAGGCCGGTCGTTACCACGAAATTCCCGGTTTGCTCGCCCGTCTTCCCGAGGAAACCCGTCAGCGGCCGCCGTTCGCCGCATTGGTCAGGAGCTGGACATGAGTCACAAGGAACAGGCACCGGTTGCCGACATCTGTCTGCTGCTCGAAGGCACCTGGCCTTACGTGCGTGGCGGCGTTTCCAGCTGGATTCACCAGATGATCCTCGGCCTGCCGGAACTGACCTTTTCGGTGATGTTCATCGGCGGCCAGCGTCAGGCCTATCCGACCCGGCGCTACGAAATACCGGCCAACGTGCTGCACATCGAAGAAGTGTTCCTCGAAGATGCGACCCATCCGACCAACACGCACGTAGAGCCGCGCGAGGCTGACCCGCAGCAGTTGCAGGATTTGTATCGCTTCCTGCATCACCCGGATGCGCCAGACCCGGCCCTGGGCGAACGCTTGCTCGACTGCATCGCCCAGGGCCACATGACCCTCGACGACGTGCTGCGCAGCCGTGCCAGTTGGGAGTCGCTGAGCGAAGGCTATCGCCAGCATTGCGCCGATCCGTCCTTCGTCAATTATTTCTGGACCTTGCGCGCGATGCAGTCGCCGTTGCTGATGCTCGCCGAAGCCGCGCAACGGATGCCGAAGGCGCGGGTGCTGCATTCGATTTCCACCGGGTACGCGGGCTTTCTGGGTTGCATCCTCAAGCAGCGTTGGAATTGCACCTACTTGCTCAGCGAGCACGGGATCTACACCAAGGAACGCAAGATCGACCTGGCCCAGGCCAGCTGGATCGCCGAGAGTTCCGGCCAGGCGCTGAACCGCAGCCTCGATGCCGGCTCGGGTTACATCCGAACCTTGTGGGTGCGTTTCTTCGAGCGCATTGGCCAACTGACCTACAACAGCGCCGACAACATCATCGCGCTCTACGACGGCAACCGTCAGCGCCAGATCAAGGACGGCGCCCTCGCGACCCGCACCCAGGTCATTCCGAATGGCATCGACCTGCCGATGTGGACCGCAGCGCTGGAATCCCGCGCCCACGGCATTGCGCCTGTGGTCGGTTTGATCGGCCGTGTGGTGCCGATCAAGGACGTGAAAACCTATCTGCGGGCGATGCGCGGCGTGATCAGCGCGATGCCGCAAGCCGAGGGCTGGATTGTCGGCCCGGAAGAGGAAGATCCGGAATACGTCAGCGAATGCCGCAGCCTGATGGCCAGTCTGGGCCTGGAAGGCAAGGTGCATTTCCTCGGCTTCCAGCGCATTCAGGACATCCTGCCCAAACTCGGCCTGATGGTGCTGACCTCGATCAGTGAAGCGCAGCCGCTGGTGATCCTCGAAGCCTGGGCCGCCGGTACGCCGGTGGTCAGCAGCGACGTGGGTTCGTGCCGCGAGTTGATCGAAGGCGGCAGTGCCGAAGACCGTGACCTCGGACACGCCGGCAAAGTGGTGGCGATTGCCGACCCACAAGCCACGTGCGCCGCGATCCTTGAACTGTTGCGCAGCCCGCGACGCTGGCAGGCCGCCCAGGCCAGCGGCTTGTTGCGGGTCAATCGTTATTACACCGAAGCCTTGATGCTGCAGCGTTACCGCGACCTGTATCAAGCCGCCATGGAGAACAGCTAAATGGCCGGTATTGGCTTTGAACTGCGAAAAATCCTTTCGCGTGATTCCTACACGGCGACCTTGCACGCCTACGTCTACGCCGGGCTGATCAGCTCCGGGCCGTGGGTGTTGTCGATCATCAGTGTCATGCTGGTGGGCATCATCAGCATCGGCCTGTTGCTGCCGAACATGCTGGTCGGGCAGTTCCTGGTGACGGTGACGTACCTGATGGCCACTTCGTTGATCCTGACGGGCGGCTTGCAGCTGTTCTTCACGCGCTTCGTCTCCGACCGTTTGTTCGAGCACAAGTACGATCAGATCCTGCCCAACCTCTTGGGGGTGTTGTTGCTGGTCACCCTAGGCGCCGGGTTGTTGGGGATCGTCGTGTTGGGCTTGTTGTTCGATGAACCGCTGATTTACCGCGTACTGGTGTTGGCGAACTTCGTGGTGCTGTGCAACTTGTGGCTGGTGATCATCTTCCTCTCGGGGATGAAGGCCTATAACCGCATTCTGCTGGTGATGCTGGTGGGTTACACGCTGATGGTCGCGAGCGCCTACCTGTTGAGCTTTTTGCAGATGCCGGGCTTGCTGCTGGCGCTGTTGATCGGGCACAGCACGCTGCTGTTCCTGTTCCTCTACGACATCCTGCGCGAGTACCGCGCCGAGAAACTGATCGCCTTCGATTTCCTCGATCGTCGCAACGTGTTCCTCAGCTTGCTGGCCACCGGTTTCTTCTACAACCTGGGGATCTGGATCGACAAATTCCTGTTCTGGTTCAACCCCGGCACCTCCAACGAAATCGTCGGCCCGCTGCGCGCTTCGATCCTCTACGACTTGCCGATCTTCCTCGCGTACCTGGCGATCATCCCCGGCATGGCGGTGTTTCTGGTGCGCATCGAGACCGACTTTGCCGAGTGGTACGACCGTCTGTTCCGGGCGATCCGCGAAGGTGAAACCCTGCAACACATCGGGCAACTGAAAACCGAGATGACCTTGTCGATCCGCCAGGGCCTGCTGGAAATCTGCAAGGTGCAGGGGCTGACGGCGGTGCTGTTGTTCCTGTTCGCGCCGCGCCTGCTGGAATGGCTGGGTATCTCCAGTTATTACCTGCCGCTGTTCTACATCGACCTGATCGGCGTGAGCATCCAGGTGGTGTTCATGGCGTTGCTCAACGTGTTCTTCTACCTCGACAAGCGCACCGTGGTGCTGGAGCTGTGCGTGCTGTTTGCGGTGTTGAACGCGATGCTGACGTTGTTCAGCATGTACCTGGGGCCAAGCTTCTTCGGGTATGGGTTTACGCTGTCGTTGCTGATTTGTGTATTGCTGGGTTTGCACAGGCTTTCGACGGCGCTGGAAGATCTGGAGTACGACACTTTCATGCTGTCTCGCTGACGTTACGGTTCAGGCAAAAAAGGCACTGGCGATCATCGCCAGTGCCTTTTTTTTGTCCGACTGACGTCACTTGTCAGCCGGAGTTGCGCTGCTAGGCTTGTTCAGCCGGACCTTTCCGGCATGCCCATTATCTGCTTCAGACTGTAGAACGTTGTTCGCGGGGACCACATGTTTTTCAACTGGAGGTTTTCCCATGAGACTGCAGCTATTCAATGCCGCGATCATTGTCGCCAGCATGGCGGCCACCGACCCGTCTCTCGCCGGTGAAGCATCGACCGCATCCGCTTCACAACCCGACAAGACCCCGTCCACCCACGCAGCAAAACAGGAGATCAAGCTCACCCGCCTCACCCCCGAGTATTGGCGCGTCACCTTCCACAACCCGCCGTACAACATCTACGGCCCCGAGACCATGCCGCAACTGAATGAGGTCGTCACGGCCATCGAGACCGATCCGAAAGTGGTGGTTGTGGTCTTCGACAGTGACGTTCCAGACTTCTTCCTCACCCACTACGACTTCGTCCCGCCGCTGACCGACACCACCAGCCTGCCCAACGGCCCCACCGGCCTGCCACCGCTGCCCGATATGCTGGTTCGCTTGAGCAAGGCGCCCGTGGTCTCGATAGTGTCCATTCGCGGTCGCGCCACCGGCGTCGGCAGCGAACTGGCCCTGGCCAGCGACATGCGTTTCGCCAGCCGCGAAAAAGCCATCCTCTCGCAATGGGAAATCGGCGCCGCCCTGGTGCCCGGCGGCGGTCCGATGGCGCGCCTGCCACGGTTGATGGGCCGTGGGCGCGCACTGGAAGTGCTGCTCACCGGCAATGACATCAATGGCGAGCTCGCCGAACGCTACGGCTACGTCAACCGTGCGCTGCCCGATGCCGAACTCGATGCATTCGTCGACACCATGGCCCGGCGCATCGCCCGGTTCGACAAACAGTCGATCGCCGACATCAAGCGCCTGGTCGACGCTGCCAGCCTGCCACCCAACGAAGCCATCGCCGCCGAATGGGACGGTTTCATCGGCTCGGTCAAACGCCCGGCGGCGCAGCAACGCATCACCCAACTGATGGAGCTTGGCCTGCAGAAAAAAGCCGACGTCGAAAAACGCCTGGCGCACTACACCGGCACCCTGGGCGAGGCCTCGAAATGAGCTCGCCGTCGTTCAATCCTGATCAGGAGTCACTGTCATGAGTGCTGCACTGGAAACCGTTCTCTACACCGCAAAAACCCACACAGTCGGCGGCCGCACCGGCACCGGCAAATCAAGCGACGGCGAGCTGGACGTCAAATTCAGCTCGCCCGGCTCGGGCAAGCCGGGCACCAATCCGGAGCAACTGTTTGCGCTGGGGTATTCCGCCTGCTTCATCGGCGCGATACAGGTGGCGGCGGGCAAGATGAAGATCAAATTGCCGGAAGACACGTCTGTGGATGCCGAAGTGGATCTGGGCAAAACCGGCGCTGGGGATTTTCAATTGGCGGTCAGGTTGAACGTCAACTTTCCCGGGTTGGAAGAGAGGGTGAAACGGGAACTGGCTGAGGCTGCGCACGAGATGTGCCCATATTCGCGGATGACGCGGGGGCATGTGTCGGTGGATTTGAAGGTGCTTTGAATCCCAGCGGTCCAATGGACTGCTTTTGTGGGAGTGAGCCTGCTCGCGATAGCGATTGTTCATTCAACATGGATGTCGACTGACACACCGCCATCGCGAGCAGGCTCGCTCCTACAAGGGGATTAGCTGCGTGGCGAAGATCTTGGCATTTCAACCGCGACAATCAGTAATTTGTATTTCATGGCGGCGTCCTTGCACGTAGACCGCCAGCATAGGCCCGGTTGTGTTTAACCACAGATCACCAACCCCCAGATGCAACAAAACCCGCACTTGGCGGGTTATGTCTTGCTTCATACGCCACGTCGCCTCATGAGCGCCTCGCATCCGGGTTGTCTACAGCAGGATTAGCAAAAAGGTGCTCCGCAGCAAAGTCCACGAATACGCGGATTTTCGGTGAAAGATGACGACTGGACGGCCACAACGCCCAGAACTGTCCTTGGTCTTCGGTGTGACCGTCGAGCACCGTTTCCAGGCGCCCTTGGGCGATTGCTTCGCGGGCCAGGAAGTCCGGGACAAATGCGATGCCGTGCCCGTCCACCACGGCCATCAGCATGGCTTCCATGTTGTTCAATGTCAGGGCGGTTGGCAGGCGCAACTGCGTGATCTGGGGGGATGAAGACATACTCCATTCCATTATTTTGCCCGTCGTGACAAATCGATAACGCAAGCACTCGTGATGCTCAAGGTCACTGAGCGTGACAGGCCGTCCCTTACGCTGCAAATAATCAGGCGATGCGCACAGGACAAACTTGAAGGGCCCCAGCTTGCGGGCCATCAGCTTGGAGTCGGCCTGCCCGCCGCTGCGAATGACCACGTCAAAGCCTTCATCGATCACATCCACCAGTTGGTCGTTGAAGTCCAGTTCCAGCTCGATCTCCGGGTAGGCTTTGCGGAACCGCGCCATGTGGGGCAAGAGAAAGCGATAGCCGATGGTGGGCAAGCTGACGCGTAACTTTCCGCGGGGTTCCTGTGTGGCGTGGGAAAGCATCGCCCGGGCATCTTGAAGATCGTCAAGGATCTTGCGGCAGCGCTCATAGAACAACTGCCCCTCCGCGGTCAGGCTGACTTTGCGGGTGCTGCGGTGCAATAACCGCACGTTTAGCGAAGCTTCAAGCTTGGCGACGTTTTTGCCCACGGCCGAGGCAGAAATCCCCAACGTCCTGGCGGCGCTGATGAAACTGAGCGCCTCGGCGGTTTTTACGAATGAGATCACCCTACTAAGACTGTCCATGCCTCGATTACATCCTTTCGGTTCATTATAAGTGGAATAAAAGCCCGTTTATCTTCGATTGTATCCTAACTAGAGTGGGTGAACGATCGCGTGCCTCGGCCTGGACAGCACGGATACTTCACAGATATGCAGGGATTGATTTGATGAACTCAGTGACCGAATCGCTGCCGACCCATGGTCGGCACTCCATTTTGGCTGCCATTTGCCTGGCAGCCCTGGTGTTACCCATGAGTTTTACCGGCGGGGCAGTGGCTACGCCGTTCATTGGTCAAACGTTTGATGCCCAGCCCACGGAACTGGCCTGGATCACCAATGCCTTCATGCTCAGCTTCGGCAGCTTGCTGATGGCCGCCGGTACCCTTGCTGACCTCTATGGGCGCAAGCGTCTGTTCATGTGTGGCATGGCGTTGTTTGCACTGGTGTCGACCCTGTTGGCGGTGGTGCCCGATATTCTCTGGCTGGACCTGTTGCGCGGCGTGCAGGGTATTGCCGCGGCGGCAGCCCTGTCGAGCGGGTCGGCGGCATTGGCTCAGGAGTTTGACGGGCATGCCAGGACGCGGGCGTTCAGCCTTCTGGGCACCACGTTCGGGGTTGGCCTGGCCTTCGGTCCGTTGTTGTCGGGGTTGCTGATCGAGTACATGGGGTGGCGCGCCATTTTTCTTTGCACCGCCCTGATTGCCATCCTTTCTTTGATCTTTGCCCTGCCGAAAATGCGCGAAAGCCGCGACCCGCAAGCACAACGTCTGGATACGCCTGGCGTGCTGACGTTTTCCGGCCTGTTGATCTCGTTCACCACGGCGGTGATTCTGGCGCCCGAGCAAGGCTGGGGCTCGCCGGTGATCCTCGCGCTGCTTGGAGCATCGGCGGTCTTTTTGTTGCTGTTTGTCGTAGTTGAAAATCGGGCGAAACATCCGATGCTGGAACTGGGGCTATTTCTGTTTCCTCGCTTTGTTGGTGTGCAGATCCTGCCGATCGGTACCTGCTACTGCTACATCGTCTTGATCGTATTGCTGCCGTTTCGGTTTATCGGCGTGGAAGGGGCCAGTGCCTTTGAAGCGGGGCTGATGATGCTGGCACTTTCTGCCCCGATGCTGATTGTTCCGATCATTGCTGCGTCGCTGACGCGCTGGTTGTCGGCGGGCGTACTCTGCGCCATCGGCTTCGTTATTGCAGCGACCGGGCTCTACTGGCTGAGTGCGATCCCGGTCGGCGCGCACGCGCAGATCATCGCGGCCATGCTGCTGACCGGTATCGGTACAGGTCTGCCCTGGGGCTTGATGGATGGTTTGTCGATAAGCGTGATCCCCAAGGAGCGGGCGGGGATGGCCGCCGGAATTTTCAACACAACGCGGGTGGCCAGCGAAGGTGCCGCCCTGGCCATCACGGTTGCGGTGCTGACGGCCCTGGTCGCGCACCATTTGAGCCTCAGTACCTCGGTCCAACTGTTCGCCGGTGACTATTCAACGATCGCGCAACGCCTGGTAATGGGTGACATCCAGCACGCGAGCGCCGACGCCAGTCAAATCCCGCTGACGGTACTGCGCTCGGCTTATACCGCGGGGTTCAACACCTTGTTGCAACTGCTGGCGATGTTCACGCTGTTCACTGCCGCCGTGGTCTTTCTGTTTCTTGGGCGCCAAAGCGAAGTCGGCACTCAATCCGCATCCGATGTCGTGCGTCTCTCATCGGACACCTGAAAGCCGCTTTGGAGCCATGCCTGATGTCGCCCAACACACACTTCACGCCGCTGGTTCTGGCGGGCATTGCCTTACTCTGCGGCTTGTCGGTGGCCAATGTTTACTTTAACCAGGCACTGCTGCCGGTCTTCGCCGATACCCTGCACTCCGGTGCCGGGCAAACCAGCTGGATCGCCACTGCATCGCAGATGGGCTATGCCTTGGGGATGTTGCTGATCGTTCCGCTGGGCGACAGAGTGTCGCCCTTGCGACTCTGTCGCGTACTGCTGGCGTGGACTTGCGTGCTGTTATTACTGGCAAGCCAAGCCACCCATCTTTCATTCCTGGCAGGCGCCAGCTTCTTGCTCTGCATGGGCACATGCATCCCGCAGGTGTTGCTCCCCTACCTGGCCGGGCTGGCCACGGCTGGCGAACGCAGCCGCGTCATTGCCTGGGTACAAACGGGGCTGGTCACCGGGATCCTGCTGTCCCGGGCCATTGCCGGATGGTTGGCCGATCACCTCGGCTGGCAGTCGGTCTATTGGGTGGCGGCTTCTGCCATGGTGCTGTGTGCACTGGCGCTGCCGAGCGTTCTGCCACGGCGCGATACGCCTGCGGTGTCCGTTGCCTATGGCAGATTATTGAGCTCGATGCTGCACCTGTTCTGGCACGAGCCGCTGCTGCGCCTGTCATGCGCCCTGGGTGCAGCGGTCTTCGCAGCGTTCAGTGCGTTCTGGTCGGTTATCGCGTTCAAACTGATGGCGCCGCCCTACAGCATGAACGCCGCTGATGTCGGGTTGTTCAGCTTGTGGGGCGCCCTCGCCACCCTGCTGACTCCTGCCGCCGGCAAGGTGTGTGAGCGCTATGGCACAGTCGCCATCAGCCTCGTCTCTATCTTGCTCTGCGGCCTGAGCTTCGCCTTGACCATCGCCTGGTCCAATAACTTTATTGTGTTGCTGGTGTGCGCCAATCTGCTCAGCTTCGCCCTGCAACTGGGCCAAGTTGCCAACCAGACGCGTATTTTTTCTCTGAGACCGGAAAGTCGCAGCCGCTTGAACACGGTGTACATGGTCTGCAATTTTTGTGGTGGCGCGTTCGGCAGTGCCATGGGAGGGTACCTTTGGCAGCGTTTCGGCTGGACCGGGTGCGTCTTGTTGGGATTGCTATGTGCTGTATTGGCGATGGTTGCCTTGCTGGCTATTCTCAGACCGCGTCAAAAACAACTTTCCGCCATTTAATCATTGAATGACTGAGCGGCCACGCTTGTAACTTGCTATTCCCATCCTGCACTGACTAGTTGTATTGCTTAGCCACGCCAATGCAACTACCTTCGCCTTCTGATTTCTTCCTGCGTTCAAATCCTCGACTCGTGCCCAATCCACTCATTGGTCTTTCGCTCAATGATGTATTTAGCGTTGCTGGACCTTGGACTTATAGTTCAGACAGTTCAGCCTAAAACGCTCAACCGCTTTGAAATACCCTGAAATACAATTGGCCGCAGCAAACAGATTTTTCGAAAAAAGCAGACAGACTCCAACTTGGCAGAAAGGTCAGGGTGTTCGTTAGTTCCCTGGTTTTAATTTGATCTCTCAAAAAAGGAGTCTTCGATGACTGTCATCGACTCTGAAAAAGTGTGTGTTTTCATACCCTTCGCCGGGGGCAGTGGCTTGTCCTTTGAAGCACTGCGGCGTGCCGTAGGCGATTACATGCCCGTGATTGGCGTCACTTACAATGGGCGCTATCAGAAGAATGTGACGCCGGCACCAGGCACGGTCGAAGCAATGGCGAATGAGGTCATTGCACTTATCGATAATCTGGCGGCGCGTGAGGTCATTGTTTTTGGTTATAGCCTGGGTGCCATCGTTGCTTACGAAGTTGCTCGACGCAAACATGAGTTTGGCACGCGACTGATCAGTCTGGTGGTCGCTGCCTGTCGTGCCCCACATCTTTTTAATTGCGCGCAGGTGACACTCGACGAATCTGAAGAAGTATTTGTTCAAACTGTTTCCAGGTTTGGTGCCATCCCGGATTTCATGCTTAAACACTCGGCGGCGAAGGCACGCATGCTGCCTTCGCTTATCAAGGATTTCCATGCTGCGGCCAAGTATCGCCACATTCCTGGTGAGCCTCTGGACGTTCCCATGATGGTTTTGGGTGGAAAAGAGGATCCGTTTGCACCGATTCAGGATGTTATTGCCTGGAAGGAGCATAGCCACAATTTTGTTCGTCTGGAGTTTTTTGAAGGAAGCCATTTTTTCCTCACTCAGCATATTCCTGCCATCACCCAACTGATTACCGAGTTTGTTAGCCCGGCAGCACCGCTGCCAGTTTCATCCCAATATCTGGATACATCTGCACGCATATAAAGGTGAAAAAATGGAAGAACTCAGAGTTTCAAATAGCGCTTCTTCGTGCCCGTTTTCTGGGCTTTCCTCGTTCTGCGAAACTCAGCAGGAATCGCCCAGGCATTACATTGTGGTGGGCGATCGAATCAAAAGTCAGTGCAGTGACAATATGTTCATTTCGGTGACGGCAGCAGAAGAAATAGTGACCCAGCTAGATAGAGACGAAAAGTTAACTTTGCATGTTGGTCAAGGTATTACCGATGAGCAACTCAATATTCTGTATGGCTTCAAGGAGGTTTTGTCGCCTGCCTTGAATATTGTTCCAGTTGATCGCCGTCTTCGTGCCTCCTCAACAGCTACTCATAAATTGAAGAGTCATAACATTGCCATCTCTATGCCGAGTGAAAATGGCAACGGTACTTACTCTGCCTCGCTGATGATCGATGATGCCAATGCCGAACTAAGCGATCATCTGACGGGGCAACACGTTTCCGGAATGATGGTGATCGAAGCTGCCCGGCAAATGACCATCGCCGTGGCAGAAGCCTATTACGTGACACCGGCTGCCAAAGGAAAAGTTAACTTTGTCACTAACAAGATGGACGTCACTTACATGGACTTCCTGTTGCCGATACACACGGAAATCCTCTGCGTTCCTATTGAATTACGCCGCTCTGGTGCCTCGAATTTTCGTTTTGGCTGCCGCCTTGAATTCAAGCAACAAGGCCAGTGTCTGGCGGCGCTCGGCTTTGAACTATCGGTCATCGACTCGCGCTATTTCCAACTCAAGGAAGCGCAACTTATTCACCAATTCGTCAAGCGTCTCGCCTGATCTCACGTTGAGAGGAACCCCTATGAAAGAGCAAATTCTCGGCATCATTTACAACGCTATCGAAAATGAAAACCGCAGTCTCGTCCAACCCATCAGCCTGGAAAAAGGTGAAGACACCGCCCTCTACGGTGCCGGAGGCGTCCTCGACTCGATGAGTCTGGTGTCCATCGTGATTGATGTTGAGCAGATGATCGAGGAGCAACTGGGGGTCAAAATGACGCTGGTCAACGACAGCGCCATGTCTCCCAAACGCAGCCCGTTCCAGTCGGTAAAGACCTTCGCCAACTACATTCTCGAATTGAATGCACAGGTGTCCCATGCCCGATAACACGCCTGTCACGCTGATTACGGGGACACGCAAGGGCATCGGCAGACATCTTGCCGAGTACTACCTTGCCCAAGGCCATCGTGTGATCGGCTGCAGTCGCTCATCCAGCGATCTGAGCCATCCGGGCTATGACCACTTTATTGCCGATGTGGCCGATGAACAGGCCATCAGTGAACTGATGAGGCACGTGCGCGGCACCTGCGGTCGGCTCGATCACCTGATCAACAATGCCGGGATCGCCAGCATGAACCACTCACTGCTGACGCCCTACAAAACCGCGCAAAATATTATGCAAACCAATGTTCTGGGCACATTCCTGCTCAGCCGTGAGGCAGCAAAGCTCATGCGAGCCGGGCGCCAGGGGCGCATCGTGAATTTTTCCACAGTGGCCAAGCCGTTGAAGCTGGAAGGCGAGGCACTGTACGCCGCGTCAAAAGCCGCCGTGGAAACCCTGACCTGTGTGATGGCCAAGGAGCTCGCCAGTTTTGGTATCACCGTCAATGCCGTGGGTCCTACACCGATCGATACCGATCTGACGCGGGTCATCCCCGCACAAAAGATGAAAGACCTGCTGGCGCAACAATCGCTGCAGCGCTTTGGCACTTTCGACGACGTGACCAATGTGACGGATTTTTTCCTTTCATCGCGTAGCAATTTCATTACCGGCCAAGTCGTGTATCTCGGCGGGCTCTAACTCTCGTTCTCTTGCAAAAGGATCTCACCATGAACCTGGACGCCATCAAGAAAGAACTGGCAGAATTTCTGGAACTGCGCGAATCGGAACTTCAAGTCGATGTATTGCTGCACCCCCTGAGCAATTGGGATTCATTGACCAAGGTCACGCTGCTGGGGGTGTTGAATGACCAGTTCGGTTTCGCCTTGAGCCCTTCCGTGCTCGACGAGGTTGAAACCATGGGTGAGCTGTTCGATGCCATCCAGGCCGATGCGGCTGGCGCTCGCGTCAGTGAGCCTTCATGAGCGCGTCTATCGATGGGGTGTCGATCCGCGCGCTGTCGGCCGCAGTACCCCAGGACGTGATGACCCTGGCCGATTTCGCCACGTTGTTTGGTGAAAAAGAAGTGCAGCGGATCGCCAAGAGTACCGGTATCCATCAAGTGCGGGTGGCCAACCGGCTGTCGACGGTGGATCTGTGTGCCGCGGCTGCCCGGTCGTTGTTCAACGCCGCGGATATCGATCCCGCCAGCATCGATGGCCTGGTGGTCGTCACACAAACGCCCGACAGCCTGATGCCAGCCAGCAGTGCAATCCTGGCGGATCGCCTGGGGTTGAAGAAAGGACTGGCTGCCTTCGACCTCAACTTCGGCTGTTCCGGCTACATCTATGGCCTGTTTCAGGCAGCCATGCTGATCAAGGCCGGTGGCTGCCGTCGAGTCCTGGTATGTACTGGCGATGTGATCAGCAAACTGCTCAACCCTGAAGACCGGCACGTGCGGCTGGTCTTCGGCGATGCCGCGACCTGCACCCTGTTGGAATGCGGCGATCAGACGCTCGGGTTTGCGTTCGATACCGATGGCGCCGGTGCGCAATACCTCAACACTGCGCTGGATTACACGCCCGGCAGCACCAGCCGGGTACAGGCGGCCGGATTGCATATGGACGGCGGCCAAGTGATGAACTTTGCTTTGGAAAAAGTGCCGTCGGCGATCAACGCCTTCCTGCGGGACAAAGGCATCGACCCCGACCGTGTGCCGTTCTTCCTGCTGCACCAGGCCAACAAATTCATGCTCGATTACCTGGCCAAAAAGCTCGGCGTTTCGCCGGCCAGGGTCCCCATCGAAGTCGCTGATGTGGGCAACACCGGCCCCTCGTCGATTCCGCTGATGATCTGCAAGCGGCACGACCGCGAAGACTTGCGGCAAGACAACCTGATTGCCTGTGGTTTTGGCGTCGGATTGTCGATCGGCGTGGCCCATTTGTCGCTGCGCGATGCGCTCATCGTTGACCCCGTAGAAGTACCTGCCCTCCCTAACTGATCTGACAATCAAGGAAAGATGACGATGACTATCCAAGCAATCTGGTTCGACTTCGGCGGCGTACTGTCGCCATCCATCGACGAGCTGTACCGCGTCTACCAGGAAAATACCGGCATCAGCCGCACCCAGATGGAAGCCGCCATGCATGCCGTGGCCAAGCCGCTGAACGTGCAGTTCCAGGCACCCATCGAGCTGGCAATGATGACTCAGATCGAATGGGGGCAGGGCATGAGGAAGGCATTGTCCGAGCTGTATCCGGGCATTGATTTGAGCCGCTGCGACTTTGATCATCATGGCGAGCAGTGGTTTTCCCCGCACAACGTCAACGAACACATGTTCGAGCTCTTCCATGAAGTGAAAGCGGCCGGTCTGAAGTCATGCATCCTCACCAACAACGTGGTGGAGTGGGAAACGCCTTGGCGGCGCATGGTTGGCCTGGATGATGTCGCTGACAGCATCGTCGATTCCTGCAAAGTGAAACTGCGCAAACCAGACCCGAAAATCTTTGCGCTGGCGGCCGACCAGATCGGCGTACCTGCCGACGGCTGTGTGCTGATCGATGACGTCGAAGAAAACTGCGAAGCCGCGCGAGCTGCCGGTTGGCACGCCATTCTGTTCGTGGACAGCCTCGAGACTCAGCAGGCCGTACGCGCCCTCATCGACGCTGCCCGACCTCGTGCGCAGGCAGGTGCCCGATGAACATGCGCGTCCATCCCTGCGTGCTGGATATTCCCAACCTTGATGCGGTGCCCTACTACCAAACCGTGGGTTGGGAAGGTCAACTGCCGCAAATCCGGTTGCCCAGCGGCCACGTCGCCACTCACCTGACTGGATACGCCGATTGCAAGGCGTTCCTGGCCGACCCAAGTATCAGTCGAACCCTGTGTAACGTCGAAAACGGCCCGACCTTTCTTCCCGGACCGACCCAGCCGGAGCTGTTGCTCAATCTGGATAACCCGGCCCACATGCGCTCCCGCGCGACCGTCGCGCGTGCTTTCAGCAAGCGCGGCCTGGAAAGCGTGCGCCAGCACGTGACCACGGTGACCGTCGACAGCATCGAGCTGATGCGCAAAGGCGAGACGCCGGCGGACCTGTTTGCCTCGGTGCTGGAGCGCCTGACTTCATCGACGGTGTGCCACATCCTCGGTATCCCGGAAGAGGACCGGCTGCTGTTCAGGCCCTGGAGCCAAATGATTCAATCGGCGCCGCCGGACGATATCGCCGGTATCGAAGCGGCGGTCAACGCCAGTTTCGATTACATGATGGACTTCGTGCAGGGCCGCAGGGTGGCGCATCCAGACGGTTTTATTCGCCAGTATGTCGACCAGCGCCACACCCTGGAAGACCCGCTGAACGACCGGGAGTTTGTCGGCGTGCTGCTGGGTATTCTGCTGGGGGGCGACCATAACGCCCTGAGCGTGATGACTAAAAGTCTCTATACCTTGCTGTGCGCGCCATCGCTCTGGCAGTACGTCCGGGAGAACCCCGATCGTTCGCCACAATTGATCGAGGAGCTCATTCGGCTGATTCCCATCGGCAAGTTATCGGCGTTCCCCCGAATCACCACCCAAGCCCTGCAAACTAGCCGCGGGCTGATTGCGGCGAACACTACGGTTTACGCCAACGTGTTCCTCGCCAACCGTGACCCCAGCGTGTTCAGCGCACCGCTGCTGATCAATCCCGACCGCCAGGACAAGGCCGCGCATATGCAATTCGGCCATGGCATCCACAGCTGCATGGGGCCGGCGCTGGCGCGTCTGGAAATAGCCACCGTGCTGTCGACCCTGGTACAGGCATTGCCCGATCTGGAGCTGGCGTGTGACCCGGCGTCGATCCGTTGGATCAACGGCACGGTACTGCGCCGCCCCGACGAACTGCCTGTGCGTTTCTGATGCCATTTCAATCAAGGGAACAAGCCATGATCTTTAAACCGCTGATAAACGGATTTTCGCAGTTTTCGAACCAGATCTTTCTGAATGACCCTGAACACTCCTACACCTACGCCCAGTTGAGCGATGAGATCAGGGTTCAACTGGAGTGGCTGGCCGCCAATGACGTGCCCAGGCAAGCGGTCATATTCATGAGCGGTGACTTTTCGTTCGCGGGCATCGCGCTATTCCTGGCGCTGTACCAGAACGGCCACATCATCGCCCTCAACACCGCTGAAAACCCGGCTGAAATTCAAAACAAGCAGGCGGCGGCAAACCCTGAGTTTGTGATCGATATCGAAACCCGCCAGATCCTGCCGTGCGTATGTGCCCAAGCCCCGGAAAACCTGATGATCGGCGAGCTGAAAAAACAGGGGCATGCCGGCCTGATTCTGTTCAGCAGCGGCACTACCGGCACACCCAAGGCGATGTTGCATGACCTGGACCGACTAGTGGGTGAGTTCTCCGAAAAACGATCTCGTCGCCTCGATATCTTTCTGTTTTTGCTGTTTGATCATATCGGCGGCATCAACACGCTGTTGAACATACTTTCCATCGGAGGAACAGCAACGATCGCGGCCAGCAAAACGCCGGACACCGTTGCCCGCCTGATTGAAAAACACCGCATTACCGTGTTGCCGACCTCGCCAACATTCTTGAACCTGATGTTGATCAACGAGGTGTTCGATACCTGTAACCTCAGCTGTTTGCGCATGATTACCTACGGCACGGAGCCGATGCCGGAGAGTTTGTTGCTCAAACTGCGAGAGCGTCTGCCACGGGTAAAATTCCTGCAGACCTTCGGCACCAGCGAGACGGGCATTATCACCACCAGCTCGTTGTCTTCAGACAGCCTGTATATGCGGTTCCAGGAAGGTTCGAGTGAACACAAAGTCGTCGACGGTGAGCTCTGGCTGCGCAGTGCGACACAAGTCATGGGCTACCTGAACCACTCGATGGACAGCTTCACCGACGATGGCTGGTTCAAGACCGGCGACCTGGTGGAGGTCAATGCCGACGGTTACCTGAAAATCCTCGGTCGCAGCAAAGAGATCATTAACGTCGGTGGCGAGAAGGTCTACCCCGCGGAAGTCGAATCCGTGCTGCTTCGCCATCCGCAGGTGCGTGATTGCAAGGCGTATGGCGAGGCCAATGGTTTGACCGGGCAATTCGTCGCTGCGCACATCGTCCTGGATAGCGACTATGGGGACTCGACTGCGACGGTGCTGCGCGATATCCGGCAATTTGCCCGGCGGCTGATGGATGCCTATAAGGTGCCGGTACGCTTGAAATCGGTGGAGGCTATCCAGTATTCGACGCGTTTCAAAAAGCTGCTGATCGACTGAATGTGTGGCATGCCCTGAAGGAGCGATCAACCACCTTCAGGGCTGCTCATCAGTTGCGCTTCACCGAGAAAATCAATGAATGCGCGGGTCTTGGGTGACAGCAAGCGGCTTGGCGACCAGACAATCCAAAAATCCCCCTCCAGGCTTAATTCGGGCAACACCCTGATCAATTCGTGGTTGGCCAGGTATTCCTGAATGACAAAGTCAGGCAGGTAGGCCAGGCCCATACCATTACGGCACGCCGCCAGGACCGCCTCCACGCTGTTCATGATCACCGTGGTTTCCAGGTTGATCTTGACGGTGTCGCCATGGACCTTCAGCCACCAGGGCTGGAGTTTGCCGTTCGAGGGGAACTTATAGGCGATGCCTTTGTAGTGCTGGAGATCCTCCACGCTCGTTGCTGTGCCGTAGCGTTGCAGGTAGTCGGGCGCTGCACACAAGACGAACCTGAATGTGCAGATTCTTTTCGCCGCGAGGCTGGAATCGGGCAGTTCGCCGCTTCGGATCACGGCGTCAAAGGCTTCATCGACCACATCGACCAGTCGGTCGCTGAAGTCCAGGTCCAGTTCGATGTCCGGATAGCGATGGTAAAACTCGCGCAAGATACCTGATATCAGACGGTAGCCCACTGCCGGCAAACTGATTCGCAGACGTCCTTTCGGGCGCGTCTTGGAATGGGAAAGCGCAGCCTCGGCATCCTGCAATTGCTGGAGCAAGGTCCGGCAACGACCAAAAAAATCCAGGCCTTCGCTGGTCAGGCTGATTTGCCGGGTACTGCGGTGGAACAAGCGCACGCCAATCCGCTCTTCAAGACGGCTGACACTTTTTCCTACTGCAGAAGACGAGATGCCCAGCGCTCTGCCCGCCAGGGTAAAACTTTGATTCTCCGCTGCCCGCACAAAGGCAATCAACCCGCTCAGATTATCCATATTCCGTGTCCGCCCACTTATCCATTTTGTCGGCAGCCGCAACGACAGGACGCCGTGGTGACTTGCGAAAAACCAGTAACGACAAACCTGCTACAACCCCTGCGGAGATTGACTGGATTTCAGGCACAAAAAAAGACGTCCGTGGACGTCTTTTTTCGTTGAATTGGTGGAGCCGGGGGGATTTGAACCCCCGTCCGCCAGTACTCCGCTGTCGGTACTACATGCGTAGCCGTTTCTATTAAGTTAACCCTCAGCGACCCGAAGGGCAGGGTGCTTTGGGCGAGTTGTGTAAGTTTTAGCCGCTTCGTCCACAACGTACTGCACGGCGATTCTGTTCTATATGACAATCACTTTGGGTTTACAGACATCCCCTGATGATTGCTGGACCCGAAGGTACCAGGAGGGAAGGGCTAAGGCTGCTTACGCAGCGAGAGCGTATTCCCCGTAGGTTTCGTCATTGGCAACTATAGAAAGTTGCAACAGTGGATTTACGAGTTCTGTTACCAACTCGGCATGCACCTAAAGTTTCGCAACCGGCGTCGAATCCTAAACGGCCCCGAGCCTGTTGCTCGGTGAATCAAAGTGAGCAACAAGCCTGCGCATTGTACGCCAACACGCGTGAGAAGGCCAACCCGAAGGTTGGCCGCGAGTGGTTATGGGTTGGGTTCGCTGCTCAGTTTGTCAGCGCCAATGCCTGGATGGCCTCGGTGGCGCATTTTTTGTCGTCCCCGGCGGCTTTTGAAGTTTTGGCGCTGGCCAGCAGTCTTTTGATCTCCGGTGCGTTGGTGGAGGTCGCTGGTAGCGCATTCACTTTGGCTTCGAGTTCCTGCAGTTTGCTCGTGCAAAGGTCGTTGTCCGCTGCAAATACGGGAGAGGCCAACACTGCAGCAGACATGAACAAACCCGCGAGTGCGGTACGTTTCATGGATATCTCCTTGTACTGATGGTCTCGGTGCTGCCGTATGAGCGGGCGGCTCGGGCGAGTCCGAAAAATAAGCCACGATTGATTAGGGCCTACCTAAAAGACTACGACACCGCGCAGAAATTCGGTTTTTTCAGAATGGCTATGAAAAAACTGTTTGATAGTCGATGGGGGCAGTGGCACTAAAAATGGGGGCTATTGCCTCTGTATCGCGGGTGGGGTTGTTAAGTTTTAGCTGCTTGAACCGGCGTCAAATCCTGAACGGCCCCGAGCCTGTTGCTCTGTGATTCAAAGTGAACAACACGCCCGCGCCGTGCGCGCCACCGCGGTGGATAAGGCCAACCCGAAGGTTGGCCTGGTCACACGGGATTACTTGTTGGTTGGGTTGCGCAGTTGAATTTTCTCCATCAAACCACTTGTTATTCCAATGCACCCCTTGTCGTCCCCTGCGGCTTGGGCTGCTTTTGCTTTGTCCAAGCCGGCTTGTACGTTGTCCTCGGCGTTCTCTGATACGGCGGGATCAGAATCCAGAGCCTGCTGAATAAGATTTATGTTTTGTTTGCAAAGGTCTTTATCTGCCGCAAACACCGGCGAGGCCAACAGTGCGGCGGTGATGAACAATCCAGCAATAGCAGAGTGCTTCATGGGTATCTCCTTGCGCATGAGGGCTCGGTGCTGCCGGTGAAGTAGGCTGCTGGCCGAGGTGGTTATAAGCCCGTTCACAGGGCCTAGCTAAATGACTATAGCCGCATGCTGGAGTTCGGTTTTTTTTTGAAGGAGTGTCGAGAAGATTGGCGCAACAGCAGTGCATGGAACAGGGGCGAAATCGCCCCGTTTTCACCAAAGCACCCTCAAGCCGGCCGCACTTGCGTCACACGATCCACCAAGTAAACCAGACCGTGATAGTCGATCCCGCCATGTTGGCTCAGGCCGATTTCGCAGGTGCGGCTGGTGGAAATGCCTTCTGCGCAGAACTGCACGGCGTCTTTCAAGCTGCGCAGTGAGTGAGCGTTCAGTTCGGGGGTGGTGAAGCCCTTGTCCCCTGCAAAACCACAGCAGTGAATGCCCTCTGGAATGACCACGTTTTTGCTGCATTTTCGCGCCAGATCAATCAGCGCCTGACTCTCGCCAAGGTGCTGGGTGCTGCAAGTGACGTGCACCGCGATCGGCGCTTCCTGCGGTGTGAACTCCAGGCGATCCATCAAATGCGTACGGATGAATCGCACCGGGTCGTAAAGGTCGAGTCGGACTTCGCCCAAATCCTGAACCAGCCGTAACGTGCACGGGCTGGTGTCGCAATAGATCGGATCGAGCCCGCCACGACTGGCGTGCAGCAATGCGCCGATCAGTTCCTGACGTTTGTGCTCGGCCTGTTCCGCATAACCTTTGGAGGCAAATGGCTGACCGCAGCAGAGGCTGTCCTGATTGTCGGGAAAGACGACCTGGTAACCGGCTTTTTCCAGCAGCCCACGGGTTTTGTCGTACAGCGACATCTGCTCTTTATCACCCGCCGCCGGGCCCATGACCCGCGAGACGCACGCCGCCAGATACACCACACGAGGGCGTTGGTCCGATACGACCGGGCTGAAACGAATGGCTTTTTCTGGCTGCGGCATAGCGTTGGTCCATTGCGGGACCTGACCTTTGGACAACTTGGTCAACGTCGCCGACAGCTTCGCCAGGCGCGGTGCGCCCAGCAGCATCCGCGCACCGTTAGCGACATGCAGGGTGAAACGCGCGCCTTGCAGTGCCGTGGCGAAATTGCCTTCAAGCCAGTTGGCGGTTTTCGTATGCGTCGCCTTGCGGCCGCGAAGCTTTTTCACCAGCTCGCCGGTGTTGATGCCTACAGGGCAACGTTGCGCACACAAACCGGTGGCGGCGCAGGTGTCGATGCCTTGGTATTCGTAGGCGGCTTCAAGTTCGGCGGTGTCGACGCCTGCGCGTTTCTTCGCCTGAATATCGCGCCAGATCACGATGCGCTGGCGCGGGCTCAGGGTCAGTCCTTTCGACGGGCAGACCGGTTCGCAGAAACCGCACTCGATGCACTTATCCACAATCTCGTCGGCGGCCGGCAGCGGTTTCAGGTGCTTGAGGTGGATCTGCGGATCTTCGCTGAGCACCACGTCCGGGTTGAGGATGCCATTAGGGTCGAGCAGCCGTTTGAGTTGCCACATCAGTTGATAGGCATCGCTGCCCCATTCCAGCTCGACAAAGGGCGCCATGTTGCGGCCGGTGCCGTGCTCGGCCTTCAACGATCCGCCAAACTCCACCGCCACCAACTGCGCCACGTCGTCCATGAATGCCTGGTAGCGTGCGACTTCTTCCGGGTTGTTGAAGCCTTGGGTGAAGACGAAGTGCAGATTGCCTTCCAGGGCATGGCCGAAGAGGATCGCCTCGTCGTAGTGGTGTTTGTCGAACAGCTCGATCAGGCGGTTAACGCCAATGGCCAGCTGTTCCACCGGAAACGTCACGTCTTCGATGATCACTGTGGTGCCGGTTTTGCGCACCGCACCGACGGCAGGGAAGGTGTCTTTGCGGATCGCCCAGAGTCGAGCGTTTTCCACGGGGTCCTCGGTGAAGTCGACTTGTTTTTCCACCGGGAAAGAAGTCAACGACGCCATGATCTGCGCCAGTTGTTCCTGTAGCAAAGTGGACGATGCGGCGCGGGATTCGATCAGCAAGGCGCAGGCATTGTTCGACAGCTGTTGTACGAAAGCGGGCATGCCGGGTTTGTCCTGCACCGAGCGCAGGCTGCGACGGTCCAGCAGTTCCACGGCGGACACCGGCTGGCTTTTCAGCACGGTGACGGCGTTGCAGCAGGTCTCCACATCCGGAAACACGATCAGCGCCGAAGCCTTGTTCGGGTGGTCGATGACCGTGTCGTAGGTCACCGCGCTGATGAAGCCGAGCGTGCCTTCGGAGCCCACCAGCAAATGGCTCAAGATATCCACAGGCTCGTCAAAATCCACCAGCGCATTGAGTGACAGGCCGGTGGTATTTTTCAGGCGGTACTTGTGGCGGATTCTCGCAGCCAGTTCGGCATTGGCGCGGGTTTCGCGGCCCAATGTCGCCAGACGTTCAAGCAGCGCGGCGTGGCTCTGGTGAAACGCGGTAACGCTCGCCGGATCTTCGGTATCGAGACGGCTGCCGTCGGCCAGGACCAGACGAATACCGGCCAGCGTGTGGTAGGTGTTCTGCGCGGTGCCGCAGCACATGCCGCTGGCGTTGTTGGCTACGATACCGCCAATTTTGCAGGCGTTGATCGAGGCCGGATCTGGACCAATCTTGCGCCCGAACGGTGCCAGCCAGGCGTTGGCCTGCGCGCCGATCACGCCCGGTTGCAGGCGGATTTGCGTGCCTTGGCCACGGATCTCGCGACCGTTCCAGTTATCCCCAAGCACGATCAGCACCGAATCGCTGATGGCCTGGCCGGATAGGCTGGTACCAGCCGCACGGAAGGTCACCGGGACCTGGTCACGTTGCGCCAGTTTCAGCAGCGCCACCACTTCGTCTTCGGACTCGACACGGATCACTAGTTTCGGAATCAGTCGATAAAAACTGGCGTCGGTGCCGAAGGCCAATGTCGACAATGGGTCGTCGAAGCGTCGCTCTTGGGGGACCAGTTGCTGCGCATCTCGCAGGAAAGCCGCCGGTAGAGTCATTGGTCCTCCAGAATCAAAACCACCAGGTCTTTCGGACCGTGCGCACCGTAGGCCAGGACTTGCTCGATGTCGGCCGTTTTCGACGGGCCGGACACCAGCAGCGCGTTGGTCGGCATGCCTTGCGCCCAGTTGAATTCCTGTTGGACCTGATAGAAGTTGTCGCGAATTTCACTGGCCTTCAGCAGGGCAAAATGCACGGGCGGAACCAGGCTCATCAAGCGCGGTTCCTCCCGTGTTGGCCAGAGAATCAGACTTCCGGTGGCGGCAATTGCGCCGAGGGTGGTGGTCAGGCTGGCCGGGGTGTCGTTGAACAGCTCGGCTTTCCACTCTTCAACCGGACGGTCGTAGGACTTGAGTGTAGGCAGATCAGGATTGTTCGCCCAGTGTTGAGTGACGCGTTGCCCATGAGGCGTAGTCGGCGCGATCAACAAGCTCGGCAACTGACGGTCTCGCAACAACTGTGCGAGCAGCGCCGGCCAACCTTCGCCGGACGTGAGGTGGATCTCGGTGTGCACCGCTTCCATCAGTTTGCGCAATTGCGGGATGCGTTGCTCGGCGGTGTAGGTGTAAGGCGCAGTCACCAGCTCGACGTCGAATTCGTCGGGCACGGGCGTGGTGCCTGTCAGACTTTTCCGTAGCTTGGCGAGGATGTTTTGCTTGGCGCTCATCAACGATCTCCCTGTTTGGCCAGATGCTCACGGGCCATGTCATGCAGTGAGCGGGCAGCGGGTTTCGGTGCGCTGTGGTTTTGCGTCCACGGGCCAACATTGTTCGGTGCCAGGGCACGCAGACGTGTGGCGACAAAGCCGAACAGACGATACAGCGTCGGCGAGCTGTTGAGTCTGGCCCAGGCGTTCCAGATAAAACGTTCCTTGCGCGAATATTTGCTGCCCTGACCGCGCATGACTTGATGCGCACTGTCCGGGGCTTTGACGTTCTCTTCCCGCAGGCGACGCAGCAGTGCCGGGATCGGAATTTTTACCGGGCAAACTTCACCGCAAGCACCGCAGAGCGACGATGCGCTCGGATGGTCCGGGACGTTCGCCAGGCCGACCATGTGCGGGGTGATGATTTTTCCGATTGGCCCAGGGTAAACCTCCCCATAGGCGTGACCGCCAATTCGGGTGTACACCGGGCAATGATTCATACAAGCACCGCAGCGGATGCAGTTCAGGGTCTGGCGCAATTCGCTGTCGGCGAAGGCCTGGCTGCGACCGTTGTCGAGCAGGACCAGATGCACTTCCTGCGGACCGTCGAGTTCATGTTCCTTGCGCGGGCCGGAGATCATGTTGACGTAGGTGGTGATCGGCTGGCCGAGGGCCGAGCGGGTCAACAGCGACAGCAGCGGGACCACGTCGCGCAGGTTTTCCACGACTTTTTCGATGCCGGTCACCGCGATGTGCACTGGCGGCACCGTGGTGGTCATGCGGCCGTTGCCTTCGTTTTCCACCAGCAGCAAGGTGCCGGTTTCGGCCACGGCGAAGTTGACGCCAGAAACGCCAATGTCCGCTTCGAAGAATTTCTGTCGCAAGACTTTGCGACCGATCTGAATGAGTTGGTCAACGTCCTTGGTGTATTCCACGCCAAGTTTGTCGTGGAACAAGGACGCGACCTGACCGGCATTCTTGTGGATCGCCGGCATAATAATGTGTGAAGGCTTTTCGTGATCGAGCTGGACGATGTACTCCCCCATGTCCGACTCCAGGCATTCAATGCCTTGAGCTTCGAGGACATGGTTCATCTCCATCTCTTCGCTGACCATCGATTTGCCCTTGATCACTTGCCGCCCCTCGTGAGCGCGGATGATCGAGAGGACGATGCCATTGGCCTCGTCCACCGTTTCCGCCCAGTGCACTGTCACACCGTTGCGGGTCAGGTTCTGTTCCAGCTGCTCGAGCAGGTCGGGCAACTTGGATAACGCACGGGCACGGACAGCATTGCCCAGCGCTCGTAAATGTTCTCTTTCATGGGCATCGCTGAAGGACGCTGCCCGTTTTGTCATCAGAGAATCCATCGCAGTACGAAAGTTGTTTCGCAGCTGCTTGTCACCCAATGCCTTGTGAGCCCGGGTGCGAAAGTCTTCTTCCACGGCAACCGTAGGAATAATCGCGGAAGCGTTCATAGAACACCTCCGGTTCGCTGCCAAAGGAAACTGGCCAGGTGTTGGCCGCGCAACGCTTCCTTCTGTTTCTCCAGCGAGCCGTTGATGTTCATCAGGCAACCACAATCGGCACTGAGGACCTTGTGTGCGCCGGATTCCTTCAACGACCTTGTCTTGTCAGCCACCATCGCGCCGGAAATATCTGGCATACGGACGCTGAACGTTCCACCAAAGCCACAGCATTCACTTTCGTGGCTGTGGTCGACTCGCTCCACATTGCTCAGTTGCGACAACAACTCGCGACCGTGCAAGTGGGTGTTCATTTCACGCCGTGCCGAACACGAGGTGTGCAACGCCACTTTTACCGGCTCGCCGCCGTCCTTGAGCTGCACCTTGCAGACAAACAGCAGGAACTCGGCCAGTTCGTAAGTCCGGGCCGCCAGCGCCTGAACCTGCTTCAGCGTCTGCGGCTCGTCCTTGAACAAGTCGGCGTAGTGTTCGCGCAACATCCCGGCACAGGATCCCGACGGCACCACCACCGGGTAATCCCCGGCGAACAGCGCCAGTTGCGAGCGCGCCACGGTCCTTGCCTGCTCGGTGTAACCCGAGGTGTAGGCCGGTTGTCCGCAGCAGCTCTGCCCTTGCGGGTACTCGACACGGATACCTTCGCGTTCCAGCAAGTGAATCGCGTCCATCCCGGCCTCGGGGTAGAACAAGTCCACCACGCAGGTCCCGAACAGGTAGACCCGTGACGGTTTCTCGCTGGGGTATTGCCGAGGCTCGGGCAGTGGCGGGGCGACGCGGGTCGCATTCGGCACGGCGTTGTAAAAAAGCTCGCTCATCAGGCGTGTCTCCGGGTGGACCCGGTTATCCGTCTGCTGAGGCTGCTGAATATAGAGAGGGAAACTTTCAGCAGCCTTACAGACCGGGTTGTGAATAGCTGACGCCGGAATCGTGGTCCGGCGTCGGTTTTTTCGATGTGGCTTGTAGTCCCTAGTGCACCAACATGCCAGTGAGCCAGTAGGCCTGAATGTAGGTGATCAGGCCGACGATGGTTGCAAAGAACAGGCTGTGCTTGAGGGTGAAGCGGAACAGGTCCGATTCCTTGCCCACCAGACCGGTGGCGGCGCAGGCCACGGCGATCGATTGCGGCGAGATCATCTTGCCGGTCACGCCGCCGCTGGTGTTTGCCGCCACCAACAGCACATCGCTCACGCCGATCTGGTGCGCGGTGGTTGCTTGCAACGAACTGAACAGCGCGTTGGACGAGGTATCGGACCCGGTCAGGAACACGCCCAACCAGCCGAGGAATGGCGAGAAGAACGGGAATGCCGCGCCAGTGCCTGCCAATACCAGTGCCATGGTCGAAGACATGCCCGAGTAGTTGGTGACGAAGGCGAACGCCAACACCATGCCGATCGACAGAATCGGCCAGCGCAGCTCGTAGAAGGTCTCTTTCAAAGTGGTAAGACCAGTTTTGATGTTGATCTTCAGCACCAGCATCGAGATCAGCGCGGAGAAGAAAATCGCCGTGCCGGTCGCGGAAATCGGATCGAGTTTGAACACCGCTGTAATGGCAGTCGGCGCAGTCACGATCGGTGCGACCTTGATCACCATCTGATCCAGGTGCGGGATGGCGAAGTTGAACACCCAGCTGTACATCGAACCGCCGGCGGCGAACATGGCCTTGAACGGTTTCAGGGTCCAGATGGTGACCAGCACGGTGAGGATCAGGAACGGCGACCAGGCTTTGACGATTTCGAACAGGCTGTAAGGCGACGCCACGCTGGTGCGCGGCTGGCCGAAACCACCGGCGCTGGCGGTCACAACGGAGGCCGAGACGGCACCGGCGATGTGTTGGCCGGCGGCGCGTTTTGGCTGCCAGACTTTCAGGAACAGCGTCAGGGAAATCAGGCTGGCCAGGGCCGAGGTGATGTCCGGCAACTCAGGGCCGATGAAGTTCGACGTGAAGTATTGGGTGATGGCAAAGCTCAAGCCGGCCACCAGCGCAGCAGGCCAGGTTTCCCGAACGCCGCGCAGGCCGTCCATCATGAACACCAGCCAGAACGGCACGAACAGCGACAGCAACGGCAGTTGGCGGCCGGTCATGGCGCCGATCTTGAACGCGTCAATGCCGGTCACTTGCCCGGCCACGATGATCGGAATCCCCAGGGCACCGAAAGCCACTGGCGCGGTGTTGGCGATCAGGCACAGGCCAGCGGCGTACAGTGGGTTGAAGCCCAGTCCTACAAGCAGCGCGGCGGTAATCGCTACCGGTGCACCGAAACCTGCGGCACCTTCCAGGAACGCGCCGAAGCAGAAACCGATCAGCAGCACCTGCAAACGCTGGTCGTCGGTGATCGACAATACCGAGCTGCGGATCACTTCGAACTGACCACTCTTGACCGTCAGTTTGTAGAGGAACACGGCCGCGACAATGATCCAGGCAATCGGCCACAGACCGTAGGCAAAGCCATAGCCTGCGGCGGCGAAGGCCATATCGACCGGCATCTGGAAGGCAAAGATCGCAACGGCGATGGACAACGCCAGGGTGATGCTGCCGGCCACATGGCCTTTGAGGCGGAACACCGCCAACGCCAGGAAGAAAAACACGATGGGAATAACGGCCGCGAGCGCGGAAACGCCAAGGCTGCCGAGCGGGGTATAGAGCTGTTGCCAGGTTTGCATATGGGGTGGCCCCTAATTGTTGTTGGTCAGGCACTGGTCAGCGTTCTTGGATAATTGGTAATACCAATTTACAATCGCTGTTGGCTAGGGTAAAAGCCTTGTATGCGGTGTGTCAATTTGTCGCCCTAAAACTTTTGTCGAATAAGTGCTGAATAGTGGGCGTGATCCGCTTTAACAAATGCCGTCTGGTAGGTGCTGGCACAGCGCCGATAGGCCAGAATAGAGGGCCCGGCGAGCCGTCGGGACCGTGGAGAATTGAGTTATGGGGTTTGATCAGATTCGTCAGCGCCGTTTGTCTGACGATATTGTCGAGCAACTCGAGGGGATGATCCTCGAAGGCACGTTGAAGTCTGGCGAGCGCTTGCCGGCCGAGCGCGCGTTGGCCGAGCAGTTCGGCGTGTCACGCCCCTCGTTGCGCGAGGCGATTCAGAAACTGGCGGCCAAAGGCTTGTTGGTCAGTCGCCAGGGCGGCGGCAATTATGTGGTGGAGTCGCTGGGTTCGACCTTCAGCGATCCGCTGTTGCATCTGCTGGAAAGCAACCCGGAAGCCCAGCGCGATCTGCTGGAGTTTCGCCATACGCTGGAGGCGTCCTGCGCCTATTACGCGGCACTGCGCGCCACGGATGTCGATCGCGAGCGGCTGACGGCGGCATTCAATGAATTGCAGGACTGCTACACGCGTCACGATGAGGTGAGCCGGGCGGAAGAGGGCGCGGCGGATGCGAAATTTCACTTGGCGATTGCCGAAGCCAGTCACAACGCTGTGTTGCTGCACACCATTCGCGGGCTGTTCGATCTGCTCAAGCGCAACGTGGTGACCAACATTGGCGGCATGTACAAGCAGCGCACGGAAACCCGCGACATGCTGATCACGCAACATCGGGAGCTGTACCTGGCGATTATCGAAGGGCGGGCGGAACAGGCGCGGGAAGTCTCCAGCCGACATATTTTGTATGTGCAGGAAGTGCTGGAAGAAGTGCGTCAGGAAGTGCAGCGCATGGCCCGGGCGGAGCGGCGCAAGGGGATGTAGCCATGATCGTCCCCACGCTCCGCGTGGGAACGATCATCAGACCGAAAGATTAATCTTCCTTGCCCTTGTTGCGCACCGCACGCTGCAACTCGCGACCGGCGTCGCGTTCGCGTTCGGTATCACGCTTGTCGTATTCCTTCTTGCCCTTGCCCAGAGCGATCTCGCACTTGACCATGTGCTTGCTCCAGTACCAGGACAGGCACACGCAGGCATAGCCTTTTTGCTGCACGGCGGCGGCCAGCTTTTCAAGCTCGCGGCGGTTGAGCAACAATTTGCGGGTGCGGGTCGGATCAGCGATGACGTGGGTGCTGGCGGTCATCAGCGGCGTAATGTGGCTGCCGAGCAGCCAGGCTTCGCCATCCTTGAGCAGCACGTAACTGTCAACCAGTTGCAGCTTGCTTGCCCGCAGACTTTTTACTTCCCAGCCGGCCAGGACCAGACCAGCCTCGAACTTATGCTCGATGAAGTAATCGTGTCGCGCCTTTTTGTTTTGCGCGATGGTCCCTTTTGGGTGTTTCTTCTGTTTAGCCATAGGGGCGGCATTATAGGGAGTTGCACGCGAGTCGGCTACGGTATCGCTACGTGCTTGAGCAGGTTGATTGAATCCCGGACAATGCGGCCTCTTTTTTGAACGCTTGGGCGTGATAACGATGTCGACAGACAAGGTTTCTGTCCACGGCAGTTGGGCTAGCCGCTGGGTCTTCATACTCGCCGCGACCGGTTCGGCCGTGGGCCTGGGTAGTATCTGGAAATTCCCGTACATGGTCGGCGTCTACGGCGGCGGCGCCTTCGTGCTGATGTTCCTGGCCTGTATCGCGCTGATCGGCGTGCCGGTCATGCTGGCCGAAACCCTGATCGGCCGCCGCGCGCGGCAGAGCCCGGCCAACGCCTTGAAGGTGCTGGCGGTGGAAGCAGGGCATTCGGGCAAGTGGTCCTGGGGCGCATTCGCCGGGATGATCACGGCGTTGCTGATCCTGTCTTTCTATAGTGTGGTCGGCGGCTGGTCGCTGGATTACATCATCGACATGGGCCGTGGCGACTTCCAGGGAGCAACGCCCGATCAGGTCGGCGCGTACTTTGGCAATGTGATCGCCGATCCGTGGCGCCTGACACTTTGGCACACGATTTTCATGCTGCTGTCTGCCGTCGTCATCGCCAAAGGCGTGGTCGCCGGGCTTGAACGCAGCCTGCGGATCATGATGCCGCTGCTTTTCGTGATGATTCTGGTGCTGCTGGGCTACAGCATGACCACCGGTCATTTCATGGAAGGCGTGCACTTCATGTTCGACTTCCACCCGGAAAAAGTCCTCGACGGCTTGTTGCCGGCCATGGGGCACGCGTTCTTCTCCCTGAGTGTGGGCGTTGGTTCGATCATGATTTACGGCGCTTACATGCCCAAGCATTCGTCGATCTCCGGCACCGTGGTCGGCGTGGCGCTGCTCGACACCTTCGTTTCCCTGGTGGCTGGTCTGGCATTGTTTCCGATTGTGTTCGCTGCGGGCTTGAACCCGAGCGAAGGCCCGGGCCTGATGTTTGTCAGCCTGCCGTTCGCCTTCGGTAACGTAGCGTTCGGCCAGTTGATGGGCGTAGTGTTCTTCGTACTGGTCGCGGTGGCTGCCTGGAGCTCGGCGATTTCCCTGCTCGAGCCGATGGTGGCTTACCTGGTCGAGCGTACGAAAGTCAGTCGCGCCTGGGTGACTTTCTGGCTGGCGTTTATCTGCTGGTTCGTGGGGTTGGGCACGGTGTTTTCCTTCAATATCTGGAAGGAAGCCAAATTTTTCGTGAACGAAGGCGGGATGTTCCATCTCTATCAATGGGGTGCGGCAGGTGGCCTGGACTTCTTTGGCGTGATCGATTTCTTCACGTCGCGGATCATGTTGCCACTCGGTGGTTTGTGTTTCGTGGTGTTTGCGGGCTGGGTGATGGGGCGTGAAGCGGTGCGCGACGAGTTGTCGGTCCGCAACCCTGCGCTGTTCGCCCTGTCCTTGTTCTTGATGCGCTATGTGGCGCCCATCGGCATTCTCGTAGTGTTTGCCGCACAGCTGTGGAAGTGACGCTGACATGACGACACACATTCAACGTTCGGCTCTGCTGCCTTACCCGGCGCAAGCACTGTATGACCTGGTCAACGACGTGGCGCGTTACCCGGAATTTCTGCCGTGGTGTTCCACCGCTGAAGTGCTGGAAAGCACTCCCGAGCACATGCGTGCCAGCGTGGGCGTGGCCAAGGGTGGGTTGAGTCAGCATTTTGTTACCAGAAACACTTTAGTGCCCGGCCATTCGATCGAGATGAACCTCGAGGAAGGACCTTTCACCCAGTTGCATGGCATTTGGGTGTTCAAGCCGTTGGGCGAAAAGGCCTGCAAGATCAGTCTGGACCTGTCCTTCGATTACGCCGGGCCGATTGTTCGCGCAACCTTGGGGCCGCTGTTCAATCAGGCCGCAAACACGTTGGTGGACGCGTTTTGCCAGCGCGCCAAACAAATGCATGGTTGAGTCGAAGGTTGACGTCGAGGTGGTCTACGCCGCAGTTGATCGTCAGGTGCTTCTCGCAGTGTCGGTGCCAGCAGGAACGACGGTGCGCGCGGCTTTGCTGGCGTCAGGCGTTGGCGAGACCTTCGCGGAGCTGGATCTGACCCATTGCCCGGTGGGGATCTTCGGTAAAGTAATTACGGATGCGGACACTCGTCCTGTCCAGGCGGGTGATCGCATCGAGATTTACCGGCCATTGCTGGCAGATCCGAAAGAGGTTCGTCGGCTGCGTGCCGCCAAGGCTGCTGAGGCCAAGGCCCGGAATCAGTAAGCCGCCCAAGCGCCAGACAATAAAAAACCCGGACATGCCGGGTTTTTTATTGCGTCGCAAATTATTGCGGCGACGTTTCCAGCGGTTCTGGCGTCGGGACCGGAACGGTTTCTACACCGTCTACGTCCTTCTGGATCTGGTCCAGCAACGAGCCTGGCTTGACCGGTTTTTCCGGTTTCGGCTTCTCGGCGTTTTCTGCTGGTGCAGTGACTGTTGTGCCACTGTCCTTGCCGAGAATGGCTTCGTCGCGGCTCACGCCTGGCATGAAATCACCAGAGAGGCTGACAAGTTGGTCATTTGGGTTGAAGATAACGCTAATGCGTTCCTGTTGGCGTTCACCGCCACCCGGTTGCAGGCTGTACAGATAATCCCAGCGATCGGCATGGAACGTGTCGGTCAGCAGAGGGTTGCCCATGATAAACCGTACTTGCTTACGGGTCATTCCCGGGCGTAACTGGTTTATCATGTCCTGCGTGACGACATTGCCCTGCTGGATGTCGATTTTGTAAACCCCGGGGAATGAACAACCGGCGAGTGCGAGCAGTCCCACAAAGGTGAAACTGGTTAGCAAGAGCTTGGTGTTTTGCATCGGTGGGCGACTTCCACTATCTTGGCTGGGACAACGTAAACGCCGATCATACCCGCATTAAGAGAAGCTGCGAAGCAGCATCGCGAGAAAGCTGACCATGGTTGAAAATAGCGAACTACGCAAAGCCGGCCTCAAAGTGACCCTTCCACGGGTCAAAATTCTGCAAATGCTCGATTCCGCCGAGCAACGCCACATGAGTGCCGAGGATGTTTACAAGGCGCTGATGGAGGCTGGTGAGGACGTCGGTCTGGCCACGGTTTACCGTGTACTGACTCAGTTCGAGGCAGCTGGCCTTGTGGTGCGGCACAACTTCGACGGAGGCCATGCGGTCTTCGAGCTGGATGACGGCAAGCATCACGACCATATGGTCAACGTCGAAACCAGCGAAGTGATCGAATTCTTCGACGAAGAAATCGAGCGTCTGCAGAAAGCCATCGTCGATAAGTACGGCTTCGAGATGGTTGATCACAATCTGGTGCTGTACGTGCGCAAGAAAAAGTAAGCATGTCGCGCGAATTTTACATTCGCGAAACGAGCGAAGGCGACCCAAGGGTCGCCTTCGTGCTTTCTGCCGTCCTTAAATTTTTGCGGTGACGACCATTTTTTTCGCGTGAGCCAGGGATTCCTTGGTCAGATCGATGCCACCCAGCATCCGCGCTACTTCTTCGACGCGATCATTCTTGCTCAGTTTGGAAACAGCCGTGTGGGTCGCCTCTTCGCCGCGCACCTTGTGCACGAATAGATGTTGATGGCCCTGGGCGGCCACTTGCGGCAAGTGGGTCACCGTCAGCACCTGCCCGCGTTCACCGAGGCGACGTAGCAGTTGGCCAACGATTTCGGCGGTGGGGCCTCCGATGCCCACGTCCACTTCATCGAATACAAGTGTCGGCACACGTGAGGTCTGTGCGGTGATCACCTGAATAGCCAGGCTGATCCGTGACAGTTCGCCACCCGAGGCCACTTTGGCCAAGGCTTTTAATGGCTGACCCGGGTTGGCGCTGACCAGCAGCTCGACCTGCTCCAGTCCATTAGGCAGCAGTTCGTCGCTGCTGTTAGGACGTAATTCGATAGTGAAGCGCCCGCCGGGCATGCCCAGTCGCTGGATTTCCTGTTCCACGGCGCTGGCCAGGCTGTTCGAGGCTCGATGGCGCAGGTCGCTTAGTTCTCGAGCCTTCTCCTGATAATGACGGGCATAAGAAGCCAGCTCATCGCTCAGTCGCTCGATGGATTCATCGTTGGCGTTCAGGGTTTCGATTTCATCCAGCAAGCGCTGCTGCATCTCGGCGACTTCGGTCGGCTGGATGCGGTGCTTGCGCGCCATGGTGTAGATCGCATCCAGGCGTTCTTCCAGGTATTGAAGGCGTGCCGGGTCGGCGTCGAAGTTGTCGAGAAAGCGGTTGAGCTCGCCCACGGCTTCTTCGACCTGTATCTGTGCGCTGGTCAGCAGGCTGCTGGCTTCACCCAGTGCGCCGATCGAGTTATTGACGCTCGATAGACGATTGAGGCTGGCGGTCAGCGCGTTCAGGACATTCCCGGAATCACTTTCGCTGCATTGCTCGACCACTTGCCGACAGATACCCAGCAGGGTTTCTGCGTTGGTGAGGTTCTTGTGCTCCTGTTCCAGGTGTTCCAGCTCGTTTTCGCCGAGGCCGAGGTTTTCCAGCTCTTCGAGCTGATAGCTGAGCAATTGATGGCGAGCGCGCTGCTCGTCGCCGGAATTGGAGAGGCGCTCCAGCTCCTGGCGAGTCTGGCGCCAGCGTTGGGCGGCCAGATGTACCTGGCGGGCAAGATCAGTGGCGCCGGCGTATTCGTCGAGCAAGCGGCGGTGAGTGTCGGTCTTGAGCAGGGATTGGTGTTCGTGCTGGCTGTGGATATCGATCAGCAGTTCGCCGAGGGCTTTGAGGTCGCCGAGCGGGCAGGGCGTGCCGTTGATATAGCCACGAGAGCGTCCTTCGGCGGTGATGACCCGTCGCAAGATGCACGGGCCGTCGCTTTCCAGGTCGCGCTCTGCCAGCCAGGCGCTGGCTTCCGGGATGTCGACCAGGTCGAAGGTTGCAAGGATGTCGGCCTTGTCGGCGCCGGGACGGACCACGCCGCTGTCGGCACGGTCGCCCAGGGTCAGGCCGAGGGCGTCGAGCATGATCGACTTGCCGGCACCGGTTTCCCCGGTTATCACGCTCATCCCGCGATCGAGCTCGAGATCGAGATGTTCAACGATGGCGTAGTTATGTACGGACAGGTGCACCAGCATAAAGGCCGCTCCCAGGCTTTAGGTCTGGTTATTTATACAGTGTTTTATTTGCGGCTGACAATGCCCCTGAAGTGCTCGATCGCCTCGGTCTGACGAAATGCCTGGTCGTCGAGTAATCACAATGCAGCGTTTTTTGTAGGGTTAATCGCAACCCGCCCCTTGAAGCTGATTTTTGCGGCCCCATATACCGGGACAGAAGCGCGAGTTGAGCTCGCGGACGTTATTGAAAGGAGAATTCTATGGCTGACGAACAGACAGTGGATACGCAAAATCTAGACGCCGATCAGGCTGCCCCGGATTCGGGTGATGAACTGGCGGCTCGCGTACAAGTGCTCGAGGAGCAATTGGCTGGCGCTCATGATCAAGCTTTGCGTGTAGCGGCTGATCTGCAGAACGTCCGCCGTCGAGCCGAGCAGGACGTAGAAAAAGCGCACAAATTCGCCCTGGAAAAATTTGCTGGCGATTTGTTGCCGATCATCGACAGCCTGGAGCGTGGCCTGGAGTTGTCCAACCCGGATGACGAAAGCATCCGCCCAATGCGCGAAGGCATCGAGCTGACCCTGAAAATGTTCCAGGACACCCTGAAGCGTTATCAGTTGGAAGTGATCGATCCGCATGGCGAGCCGTTCAATGCCGTTCAGCACCAGGCAATGGCCATGCAGGAAAGCGCCGACGTTGAGCCGAACAGCGTGCTCAAGGTGTTCCAGAAAGGGTATCAGCTCAACGGTCGTCTGCTGCGCCCGGCCATGGTTGTGGTGAGCAAGGCCCCTGCGCCAGTTTCGCCTTCTATTGATGAGCAGGCTTGAAATTAGCCACAAGGCCCCCATTTAGAAGTCAAGCGTTTAAGTGCTACCGCAGTTAGCCACCACTGCTGCGGCAACCAAATCCAAAAGTTTCGGGAGAATAAACATGGGCAAAATTATCGGTATCGACCTGGGGACTACCAACTCCTGCGTCTCCGTGCTTGAAAACGGCGTAGCCAAAGTTATCGAAAACGCTGAAGGCGCGCGTACCACGCCGTCGATCATCGCTTACGCCAACGACGGCGAAATCCTGGTTGGTCAGTCCGCCAAGCGTCAAGCTGTGACCAATCCGCATAACACCCTGTACGCGGTGAAGCGTCTGATCGGTCGTAAGTTTGACGAAGAAGTCGTACAGAAAGACATCAAGATGGTCCCGTACAAAATCGCCAAGGCTGACAACGGCGACGCATGGGTAGAAGTGAACGGCCAGAAAATGTCGCCGCCACAGATCTCGGCTGAAATTCTGAAGAAAATGAAGAAGACCGCCGAAGACTACCTCGGCGAGCCAGTGACCGAAGCGGTCATCACCGTTCCGGCTTACTTCAACGACAGCCAGCGTCAAGCCACCAAAGACGCCGGCCGTATTGCTGGCCTGGACGTAAAACGTATCATCAACGAACCAACCGCGGCCGCTCTGGCCTACGGTATGGACAAGGCGAAGGGCGATCACACCGTGATCGTTTACGACTTGGGCGGTGGTACCTTCGACGTTTCCGTGATCGAAATCGCTGAAGTCGATGGCGAGCACCAGTTCGAAGTATTGGCCACCAACGGTGACACTTTCCTGGGCGGTGAAGACTTTGACATTCGTCTGATCGACTACCTCGTCGACGAATTCAAGAAAGAAAGCGGCATGAACCTCAAAGGTGACCCGCTGGCCATGCAGCGCCTGAAAGAAGCCGCTGAAAAAGCCAAGATCGAACTGTCCTCGAGCATGTCGACTGATGTGAACCTGCCGTACATCACTGCAGACGCCACCGGTCCTAAGCACTTGAACGTGAAAATCTCCCGCGCCAAGCTCGAAGCGCTGGTAGAAGACCTGGTTCAGCGCACCATCGAACCTTGCCGCATCGCGCTGAAAGACTCCGGTATCGACGTTGGCGCCATCAACGACGTGATCCTGGTGGGCGGTCAGACCCGTATGCCACTGGTTCAGAAGTTGGTGACCGAGTTCTTCGGTAAAGAAGCACGTAAAGACGTGAACCCGGACGAAGCCGTTGCCATGGGTGCTGCTATCCAGGGTGCCGTACTGGCCGGTGACGTGAAAGACGTTCTGCTGCTCGACGTCAGCCCGCTGACCCTGGGTATCGAAACCATGGGTGGCGTGATGACCGCGCTGATCGAGAAAAACACCACGATTCCTACCAAGAAATCGCAAGTGTTTTCGACTGCCGACGACAACCAGGGCGCCGTGACCATTCACGTGCTGCAAGGTGAGCGTAAGCAAGCGGCACAGAACAAGTCCCTGGGCAAGTTCGACCTGGCCGAGATTCCACCAGCACCACGTGGCGTGCCACAAATTGAAGTGACCTTCGACATCGACGCCAACGGCATCCTGCACGTAGGCGCCAAAGACAAGGCCACCGGCAAGACTCAGTCGATCGTGATCAAGGCCAACTCCGGTCTGTCCGAGGAAGAGATTCAGCAGATGATTCGCGATGCTGAAGCCAACGCCGAAGAAGACAGCAAGTTCGAAGCGCTGGCCGCAGCCCGCAACCAGGGCGATGCACTGGTTCACTCGACTCGCAAAATGGTCGCTGACGCCGGCGATAAAGTGACGGCTGAAGAGAAGACTGCAATCGAAGCCGCTGTTGTTGCTCTGGAAGCCGCTGTCAAAGGCGACGACAAGGCTGCAATCGAAGCCAAGGTTGAAGAGTTGTCCAAAGTCTCCGCACCAGTGGCGCAGAAGATGTACGCCGAACAGGCCCAGCCTGCCGAAGGCGCGGCACCTAACGACGAAAAAGCCGAAAAAGCCGACGACGTTGTTGATGCTGAGTTCGAAGAAGTCAAAGACCACAAGTAAGTTGTTGGTCGCCCGGTTGACTGCCTTCTGGCGGTGACTGGTAGGATGTCGCCGCGCGGGAGCTTGCTCCCGCGTTGGCGTGTCTGGAGTTAGCGAATTTTTACAGCATGCGACAACGCTCGAATGCTGGCGGTATGGCCGGGAATGCTCCTGCTTCTCGAGCTGAAAGTACCGCATTGAATCAAAGACCAGGATCGTTGAATTGACGTGAGTTGGGTCCGGGCCTGTATTGGGGCTCAACGAGTTTGGCGAGGCTCAGGAGGGGTTTGCCGGACGTCCTTAAGAGTGCAAAGACTTATGGCAAAGCGTGACTATTACGAAATATTGGGTGTTGAGCGTGGTTCAAGCGAAGCAGACCTGAAAAAGGCCTACCGTCGCCTGGCGATGAAGCATCACCCGGACCGTAATCCCGATGACAAAGCGTCGGAAGAGATGTTCAAGGAGGCCAACGAGGCCTACGAAGTACTGTCCGATTCCAGCAAGCGCGCGGCCTACGACCAGTACGGTCATGCCGGCGTCGACCCGAGCATGGGTGGCGGCGGTGCCGGATTTGGCGGTCAGAACTTCTCCGACATCTTTGGTGATGTCTTCAGTGACTTCTTCGGTGGTGGTCGCGGCGGTGCCCGTGGCGGCGCTCAGCGTGGCAGCGACTTGCGTTATACCCTGGAGCTGAACCTGGAAGAAGCGGTGCGCGGCACGACCGTGAATATCCGCGTTCCGACACTGGTCAACTGCAAGCCCTGCGACGGCTCGGGTGCCAAGAAAGGCTCCTCGCCAGTGACCTGTCCGACATGCGGCGGTATTGGCCAGGTGCGCATGCAGCAGGGCTTCTTCTCGGTGCAGCAGACCTGCCCGCGTTGCCATGGCCAGGGCAAGATCATTTCCGACCCGTGCAACTCCTGTAACGGCGAAGGCCGTGTCGAAGAGTACAAAACCCTCTCGG
Organism: Pseudomonas sp. PS02303; assembly: GCF_029959925.1. NCBI lineage: Bacteria > Pseudomonadati > Pseudomonadota > Gammaproteobacteria > Pseudomonadales > Pseudomonadaceae > Pseudomonas > Pseudomonas sp. PS02303. Next base: position 24,125 of record NZ_JASCOM010000005.1, on the reverse strand, counting down.
TGAAAGTGCCGGCCGGTGTGGATACCGGTGATCGCATTCGTCTGTCCGGCGAAGGCGAGGCGGGTGCGCAGGGTGGACCGACGGGCGATCTGTACGTGGTGATCAATGTGCGCGAGCACGCGATCTTCCAGCGCGACGGCAAGCACCTGTTCTGCGAAGTGCCGATCAGTTTTGTTGATGCTGCACTGGGCGGCGAGCTGGAGATTCCGACCCTTGATGGTCGAGTCAAACTGAAAATCCCTGAAGGGACCCAGACCGGCAAGCAGTTCCGTGTTCGCGGCAAAGGCGTTGCGCCTGTGCGTGGCGGTGGAGCCGGTGACTTGATGTGCCGTGTGGCGGTCGAAACTCCGGTCAACCTGGGTCGTCGTCAGCGCGAATTGCTGGAAGAGTTCCGCAGCTCGCTGGCGGATGACAACAGCCATTCGCCGAAAACCACCGGTTGGTTCGAAGGCGTGAAGCGCTTCTTCGGCGATTTGTAAGGAGACAGGCATGCGACGTATTGCAGTGATGGGCGCCGCCGGGCGCATGGGCAAAACCCTGATCGAGGCCGTGCAGCAACAGCAGGGCGCGGGTCTGACGGCGGCCATTGATCGTCCGGACAGCTCGCTGGTCGGCGCAGATGCCGGCGAACTGGCTGCGTTGGGTCGTATCGGTGTGCCGCTGTCGGGTGATCTGGATCGCGTGGTCGACGAGTTCGACGTGCTGATCGACTTCACGCACCCGACGGTGACGCTGAAGAACCTCGCGTTCTGCCGCAAGCATCACAAGGCGATGATCATCGGTACCACCGGTTTCAGTGTTGAGGAGAAGCAGTTGCTGGCGGAAGCGGGCAAGGACATTCCGATTGTCTTCGCGGCCAACTTCAGCGTCGGCGTTAATCTTTGCCTGAAGCTGCTCGACACCGCCGCCCGGGTGCTGGGTGATGATGTCGATATCGAAATCACTGAAGCCCATCATCGGCATAAAGTCGATGCGCCGTCCGGTACTGCCGTGCGCATGGGTGAAGTGATTGCCGATGCGCTGGGGCGTGATCTGAAGAAGGTGGCGGTTTACGGTCGTGAAGGCCAGACCGGCGCCCGCGCTCGCGAAACCATCGGCTTCGCCACGGTGCGTGCCGGTGACATCGTCGGTGATCACACTGTGCTGTTCGCCGCTGATGGTGAACGTGTCGAGATCACGCATAAAGCGTCCAGTCGCATGACCTTTGCCAAGGGTGCAGTACGTGCCGCCTTGTGGCTGGATGGGCGCGAGCCGGGTCTTTATGACATGCAAGACGTGCTCGACCTGCGTTAAGAAGTGCCTGAAATCGGGTTCGAACACGGCGTTTGAGCCCGGTTTTACTCCGTCAAGCGACGTCCTGTCGCATTCTCCGGCCTTTAAGGCTCATTGGCGGTAGACCGAAAATGCCTTTTTCTGTAAGCTACAGCTTTAGTGTGTTCACTAAAAGCGCGCAGAATAATTCAGTGAATGAGCGGGGTGACGTGTCCATACGTCACTCCGCTTTTTTACACCTGCGATCGCCCTTTCAGGCTTTATTTACGGGAGGTCTTCTTGACTAAGCCAGCCATACTCGCCCTTGCTGATGGCAGCATTTTTCGCGGCGAAGCAATTGGAGCCGACGGTCAAACCGTTGGTGAGGTGGTATTCAACACCGCCATGACCGGCTATCAGGAAATCCTTACCGATCCTTCCTACGCCCAACAGATCGTTACCCTGACTTACCCGCACATCGGCAACACCGGCACAACGCCGGAAGACGCCGAGTCCGACCGCGTATGGTCCGCTGGCCTGGTCATCCGTGACCTGCCACTGGTTGCGAGCAACTGGCGTAACACGATGTCCCTGTCCGACTACCTGAAAGCCAACAACGTAGTGGCAATCGCCGGTATCGATACTCGCCGCCTGACACGCATTTTGCGTGAAAAAGGTGCGCAGAACGGCTGCATCATGGCAGGTGACAACATCTCCGAAGAAGCCGCCATCGCCGCCGCCCAGGGTTTCCCTGGCCTCAAAGGCATGGACCTGGCGAAAGTCGTCAGCACCAAAGAGCAATACGAGTGGCGCTCGACTGTCTGGGATCTGAAAACCGACAGCCACGCGACCATCGAAGCCTCCGAGCTGCCCTACCACGTGGTTGCCTACGACTACGGCGTCAAGCTGAACATCCTGCGCATGCTGGTCGAACGCGGTTGCCGCGTGACCGTGGTGCCGGCCCAGACTCCAGCCGCTGACGTTCTGGCGATGAAGCCGGACGGCGTGTTCCTGTCCAACGGCCCTGGTGACCCGGAGCCTTGCGACTACGCGATCCAGGCGATCAAGGACGTGCTCGAAACCGAGATTCCGGTCTTCGGCATCTGCCTCGGTCACCAGCTGCTGGCCCTAGCCTCCGGTGCCAAGACCCTGAAAATGGGCCACGGCCACCACGGTGCCAACCACCCGGTCCAGGATCTGGATACCGGTGTAGTGATGATCACCAGCCAGAACCACGGTTTTGCGGTAGACGAAGCGACCCTGCCGGCCAACGTCCGCGCGATTCACAAATCGCTGTTCGACGGTACCCTTCAAGGCATCGAGCGTACCGACAAAAGCGCCTTCAGCTTCCAGGGTCACCCTGAAGCCAGCCCTGGCCCGAACGACGTAGCGCCATTGTTCGATCGCTTCATCAACGAAATGGCCAAGCGACGCTAATCGCTCGCCTTGATGTTGCAAAGCTTGAGGGGCGGTCCCGAACATCGGCGGCCCCCTCAAGGCTTCACAGATTGAACAAGACGGCTTGCCGACTGACCTGCGGATTTGAGTGACAAACCCATGCCAAAACGTACAGACATTAAAAGCATCCTGATTCTCGGCGCTGGCCCGATCGTGATCGGCCAGGCCTGCGAATTCGACTACTCCGGCGCCCAGGCCTGCAAAGCCCTGCGCGAGGAGGGTTACCGCGTCATCCTGGTGAACTCCAACCCAGCGACCATCATGACCGACCCGGATATGGCCGACGCCACCTACATCGAGCCGATCAAATGGCAGACCGTTGCCAAGATCATCGAGAAAGAGCGTCCGGACGCGCTGCTGCCGACCATGGGTGGCCAGACTGCTCTGAACTGCGCCCTGGACCTGGAGCGCGAAGGCGTTCTGGAGAAGTTCGGCGTAGAGATGATCGGTGCCAACGCTGACACCATCGACAAGGCCGAAGACCGTTCGCGCTTCGACAAGGCGATGAAATCCATCGGCCTGGACTGCCCGCGTTCGGGTATCGCCCACAGCATGGAAGAGGCCAACGCAGTGCTCGAGAAGCTTGGCTTCCCGTGCATCATCCGTCCGTCCTTCACCATGGGCGGCACCGGTGGCGGTATCGCTTACAACCGCGAAGAGTTCGAAGAAATCTGCGCCCGCGGTCTCGACCTGTCGCCGACCAAGGAACTGCTGATCGATGAATCCCTGATCGGCTGGAAAGAGTATGAGATGGAGGTTGTCCGCGATAAGAAGGACAACTGCATCATCGTCTGCTCCATCGAAAACTTTGACCCGATGGGCGTGCACACCGGTGACTCGATCACCGTTGCTCCGGCACAAACCCTGACGGACAAGGAATACCAGATCATGCGTAACGCCTCTCTGGCGGTACTGCGCGAGATCGGCGTGGAAACCGGCGGCTCCAACGTCCAGTTCGGCATCTGCCCGGACACTGGCCGCATGGTAGTCATCGAGATGAACCCGCGTGTATCCCGCTCTTCGGCACTGGCCTCGAAAGCCACTGGTTTCCCGATTGCGCGTATCGCTGCCAAGCTGGCGATCGGCTACACCCTGGACGAACTGCAGAACGAAATCACCGGCGGCGCTACTCCTGCATCCTTCGAGCCGTCCATTGACTACGTCGTGACCAAGTTGCCACGCTTCGCCTTCGAGAAATTCCCGAAAGCCGACGCGCGCCTGACCACTCAAATGAAGTCGGTCGGTGAAGTCATGGCGATCGGCCGGACCTTCCAGGAATCCCTGCAGAAAGCTTTGCGCGGCCTGGAAGTGGGCGTTTGCGGCCTGGACGAGAAGCTCGATCTGAGCAATCCGGAAAGCATGAGCATCCTCAAGCGCGAACTGACCGTGCCGGGTGCCGAGCGTATCTGGTACGTGGCTGACGCGTTCCGCGCCGGTCTGTCGGTCGAAGACATCTTCGGCATGAACATGATCGACCCGTGGTTCCTGGTGCAGATCGAAGACCTGATCAAGGACGAAGAGAAGGTCAAGACCCTGGGTCTGGCTAGCATCGACCGCGACTTGATGTTCAAGCTCAAGCGCAAAGGCTTCTCCGACATGCGTCTGGCCAAGCTGCTGGGCGTGACCGAGAAGGCGCTGCGTCGCCACCGTCACAAGCTGGAAATCTTCCCGGTCTACAAGCGCGTCGACACCTGCGCGGCCGAGTTCGCCACCGACACCGCCTACATGTACTCGACTTACGAGGAAGAGTGCGAAGCCGCACCGACGGGCCGCGACAAGATCATGATCCTGGGCGGCGGTCCTAACCGCATCGGCCAAGGCATCGAGTTCGACTACTGCTGCGTACACGCGGCACTTGCCCTGCGCGCCGACGGTTACGAGACCATCATGGTCAATTGCAACCCGGAAACCGTTTCGACCGATTACGACACCTCCGATCGCCTGTACTTCGAGCCGGTGACCCTGGAAGACGTGCTGGAAATCTGCCGCGTCGAGAAGCCAAAAGGCGTGATCGTCCAGTACGGCGGCCAAACCCCGCTGAAACTGGCTCGCGCCCTGGAAGAAGCTGGCGTGCCAATCATCGGCACCAGCCCTGACGCCATCGACCGTGCCGAAGACCGTGAGCGCTTCCAGCAGATGGTTGAGCGCCTGAATCTGCGTCAGCCGCCAAACGCTACCGTGCGTAGCGAAGACGAAGCGATTCGTGCTGCCGCCAAGATCGGTTACCCGCTGGTGGTTCGACCGTCCTATGTTTTGGGCGGTCGTGCGATGGAAATCGTCTACGAAGAAGAAGAACTCAAGCGCTACCTGCGCGATGCGGTGAAGGTGTCCAACGACAGCCCGGTGCTGCTCGACCACTTCCTCAACTGCGCCATCGAAATGGACGTGGATGCGGTCTGCGACGGCACCGACGTGGTGATCGGCGCGATCATGCAGCATATCGAGCAGGCCGGCGTTCACTCCGGTGACTCGGCGTGCTCCCTGCCGCCGTACTCGCTGCCTGCGCACATCCAGGACGAGATGCGCGAACAGGTCAAGAAAATGGCCCTGGAACTGGGCGTTGTCGGTCTGATGAACGTGCAGTTGGCTCTGCAAGGCGAAGACATCTACGTCATCGAAGTCAACCCGCGCGCTTCCCGTACCGTACCGTTCGTGTCCAAGTGCATCGGTGTTTCCCTGGCCATGATCGCGGCACGCGTGATGGCCGGTAAAACCCTGAAAGAAATCGGCTTCACCAAAGAAATCATCCCGAACTTCTACAGCGTGAAAGAGGCGGTGTTCCCATTCGCCAAATTCCCTGGTGTGGACCCGATCCTGGGCCCTGAGATGAAGTCCACCGGTGAAGTGATGGGCGTGGGTGACACCTTCGGCGAAGCGTTCGCCAAGGCGCAAATGGGCGCCAGCGAAGTGCTGCCGACCGGCGGCACCGCGTTCATCAGCGTGCGTGACGACGATAAGCCACTGGTTGCAGGCGTGGCCCGTGATCTGATCAACTTGGGCTTCGAAGTGGTCGCCACTGCCGGTACTGCCAAGCTGATCGAAGCCGCAGGCCTGAAAGTGCGCCGTGTGAACAAGGTGACCGAAGGTCGTCCGCACGTGGTCGACATGATCAAGAATGACGAAGTCACCCTGATCATCAACACCACCGAAGGTCGTCAGTCGATTGCTGATTCGTACTCCATTCGTCGTAATGCCCTGCAGCACAAGATCTACTGCACCACGACTATTGCTGCTGGCGAAGCCATCTGCGAAGCGCTGAAGTTCGGTCCCGAGAAGACCGTACGCCGCTTGCAGGATCTACACGCAGGATTGAAGGCATGATCAAGTACCCTATGACCGTCCAGGGCGCGAAAGCCCTGGAAGAAGAACACGCTCACCTGACCAAGGTCGTCCGTCCGAAGCTCAGCCAGGACATCGGCACGGCCCGCGAGTTGGGTGACTTGAAGGAAAACGCCGAATACCACGCTGCCCGTGAGCAGCAAGGGATGGTCGAGGCGCGGATTCGTGACATCGAGGGCCGGATTCAGAATCAGGTGATCATCGACGTCACGACCATTCCTCACACCGGCAAAGTGATTTTCGGTACCACCGTTGAAATCGCCAACGTCGAGACTGATGAAAGCGTCACTTACCACATTGTGGGTGAGGATGAGGCTGACTTTAAACTCGGCAAGATTTCGGTGGGCTCACCACTGGCCCGCGCCTTGATTGCCAAGGAAGAGGGTGACGTGGTTGCCGTGAAAACGCCTGGCGGCGTTATCGAGTACGAGATTGTCGAAGTACGCCACATCTAAACGCAGGCGCCCGCTCCGTGCGGGCTCCATGCTTTGGCAGCTCACTCAGATGTTGTGGGTGGGCGGCTTGTGGCTGTTACACATCGGTCTGCTGCCGGCGCTGGGCCAGATTGGCCTGGCGCCGCTGCTGATTGACGAAATTGCAGGCATGCTTGATGCGCTGATGATGGGTTTCGCCACAGCGTGTGTGATTTTTCAGGCTTTGGTGCTGATTCAGGCCGAGGGCCTTGTCAGTCTATGGCGCGATATTCGTGGGCAACTGCTGCTGATGGCGCTGTATGCGTGCGGTATGTTCTTCGCGGTGCGCGTCGGTTGGCCGGATGCCGTGCGCTGGCAGGTTTTCAGTTACCTTGTTCTGGGCTTTTCCGGGGTGGTGCTGGTGTTGCAGCCGGTACCCGGATGGAGTGGCAGGGTGCGCGAAGCACACCCTTGACCCTTGCCATCACTTGAAGCGATGAACGTTCGACAGCTGCTTGTTGACGCTGAAGTTCTTGCGGTAAATCAGTGCCATCTTGCCGATGACCTGAACCAGGTCCGCTTTGCCGACCTTGCACAGTTCTGCAATGTTCGCCAGGCGCGACTCGCGATCGAGGATGTTGAGCTTGATTTTAATCAACTCGTGATCCGCCAAAGCGCGTTCAAGTTCGGCTAACACACCTTCAGTCAAACCGTTGTCAGCCACAATCAAAACTGGTTTCAGATGATGGCCAATGGATTTGTACTGTTTCTTCTGCTCTTGAGTGAGCGGCATAATCTGACCCCTGCGTCTGATCTTGTAAAAAGCGGCGGCCAGTTTACCCGAGCGAGTCCGGGACCGCCCAGTTAATCACGACCCGTTTTATTTTCGAGGTGGCCCGTGGCCCGTTCCAAGACAAGCCTTAAATGGCTGCAAAGACATGTCAATGATCCCTATGTGAAGCAGGCGCAGAAGGATGGTTATCGCTCGCGTGCGAGTTACAAGCTTCTGGAGGTCCAGGAGAAATACAAACTGATCCGTCCGGGTATGAGCGTTGTCGACCTGGGAGCGGCGCCCGGCGGCTGGTCGCAGGTCACCAGTCGGCTGATCGGTGGTCAGGGGCGACTGATCGCCTCGGACATCCTGGAAATGGACAGCATTCCGGACGTGACTTTCATCCAGGGTGACTTCACCCAGGACGAAGTGCTCGCTCAGATCCTCGAAGCCGTGGGTAATTCGCAGGTGGACCTTGTGATTTCCGATATGGCCCCCAATATGAGTGGTACGCCTGAGGTGGATATGCCCAAAGCCATGTTTCTATGTGAGCTGGCTCTTGATCTGGCGGCTCGGATACTCAAGCCGGGTGGTAATTTCGTGATCAAGGTGTTTCAGGGCGAAGGGTTTGATGCTTACGTGAAGGACGCTCGTCAGAAATTCGACAAGGTCCAGATGATCAAGCCGGATTCTTCCCGCGGCAGTTCCCGCGAGCAATACATGCTGGCTTGGGGCTATCGTGGCCGTAGCGAGTAAATCGAGGTTTTTTTGCGGGTCGATAGGATTTTCGTATTTCGCCCCGTGAGCATTAGCGAATATTGTGTAGAAAGTGTTTCACAAAGGGTTACAGACGGCGCCTGCCAGAGTCGTAGGTAATGTAGTAAGTTAGGCCGGTGAATATCATGCGAAGCGCGCGCCATTAGCGGAGCTTGCTTCAGAGGGTAGTTAATTGAACGATATGGCAAAGAATCTGATCCTGTGGTTGATCATCGCGGCTGTCCTGGTGACGGTGATGAACAACTTCTCCAGCCCTAACGAGCCGCAGACCCTCAACTATTCCGACTTCATCCAGCAGGTCAAGGATGGCAAGGTCGAGCGCGTAGCAGTTGACGGCTATGTGATTACCGGTAAGCGCACCGATGGCGATAGCTTCAAGACCATTCGTCCTGCCATTCAGGACAACGGTCTGATCGGCGATCTCGTGGATAACCACGTCGTGGTCGAAGGCAAGCAGCCTGAGCAGCAAAGCATCTGGACTCAACTCCTGGTCGCCAGCTTCCCGATCCTGGTGATCATCGCCGTGTTCATGTTTTTCATGCGGCAGATGCAGGGCGGTGCGGGCGGCAAGGGCGGGCCGATGAGCTTCGGCAAGAGCAAGGCACGCCTGCTCTCCGAAGATCAGGTGAAAACCACCTTGGGTGACGTTGCCGGTTGCGACGAAGCCAAGGAAGAGGTCGGTGAACTGGTCGAGTTCCTGCGTGATCCGGGCAAGTTCCAGCGACTGGGCGGCCGCATTCCACGCGGCGTGCTGATGGTGGGTCCTCCGGGTACCGGTAAAACCTTGCTGGCCAAGGCGATTGCCGGCGAAGCCAAAGTACCGTTCTTCACCATTTCCGGTTCCGATTTCGTCGAGATGTTCGTCGGTGTCGGTGCCAGCCGTGTTCGCGATATGTTCGAGCAGGCCAAGAAACACGCACCCTGCATCATCTTTATCGATGAAATCGATGCTGTCGGTCGTCACCGTGGCGCCGGCATGGGTGGCGGTCATGACGAACGCGAGCAGACACTCAACCAATTGCTGGTTGAGATGGATGGCTTTGAAATGAATGACGGCATCATCGTCATTGCTGCAACCAACCGTCCCGACGTACTGGATCCTGCGTTGCTGCGTCCGGGCCGTTTCGACCGTCAGGTTGTGGTCGGTCTGCCGGATATTCGTGGTCGTGAGCAGATTCTCAAGGTTCACATGCGCAAAGTGCCAATGGGTGACGACGTCGCTCCTGCGGTGATTGCACGTGGTACGCCTGGTTTCTCTGGTGCCGACCTGGCTAACCTGGTGAACGAGGCCTCGTTGTTCGCTGCCCGTACCGGCAAGCGCATCGTCGAAATGAAAGAGTTTGAACTGGCGAAAGACAAGATCATGATGGGCGCCGAGCGCAAATCCATGGTCATGTCGGAGAAAGAGAAGCAGAACACCGCTTATCACGAAGCGGGTCACGCCATCGTCGGTCGTGTCGTGCCAGAGCACGATCCGGTCTACAAGGTGTCGATCATCCCGCGCGGTCGTGCGCTGGGTGTGACGATGTTCCTGCCGGAAGAAGATCGCTATAGCCTGTCCAAGCGTGCGCTGATCAGCCAGATCTGCTCGCTGTACGGTGGCCGTATCGCTGAAGAAATGACCCTGGGCTTTGACGGTGTTACCACCGGCGCGTCCAACGACATCATGCGTGCCAGCCAGATTGCGCGGAACATGGTGACCAAGTGGGGTCTTTCGGAAAAACTCGGTCCGTTGATGTATGCCGAAGAAGAGGGCGAAGTATTCCTTGGTCGCGGCGGCGGTGGTCAGGGTGCGAGCTTCTCTGGTGAGACAGCCAAGCTGATTGACTCCGAAGTGCGCAGCATCATTGACCAGTGCTACGGCACGGCCAAGCAGATCCTCACGGATAACCGTGACAAGCTCGACGCCATGGCGGATGCCTTGATGAAGTACGAGACGATCGATGCCGATCAGATCGATGACATCATGGCCGGACGTACCCCTCGCGAACCACGCGACTGGTCGGGTGGCGGCACCGGTACTTCCGGGACACCTCCGGTGGTCCAGGATGAGCGTCCGCAAACACCGATCGGCGGTCCGGCTGCTGACGTCTAAGGTTTGAAATGACTTCTGTTCAGTCCTCGACCCGGTTGCCTTGCGGCAACCGGGTTCTTGATTTGGCCCAGACGCATGTCATGGGTATTCTCAATGTCACTCCCGATTCCTTTTCTGATGGCGGCCGATACAGCCAGCTCGACGCGGCCCTGCGCCACGCCGAGGCGATGGTGGCGGCGGGCGCCACGCTGATCGATGTCGGTGGCGAATCGACCCGGCCCGGTGCAAGGGCGGTTTCGCCACTTGAAGAGTTGGAGCGCGTGGCGCCTATCGTTGAGCTCATCAATCGCGAACTGGATGTGATTATTTCGGTTGATACCTCCACTCCGGCGGTCATGCGCGAAACCGCACGGCTCGGAGCGGGCTTGATCAATGATGTGCGCTCGCTGCGCCGAGACGGTGCCCTGGATGCGGCAGCCGCCACCGGATTGCCGGTGTGTCTGATGCATATGCTCGGTGAGCCGGGCGATATGCAGGACAATCCGAGCTACGGGGACGTGACCAGGGAGGTTGGCGAGTTTCTCGCTGAGCGCGTGGCCCAGTGTGCGTTGGTGGGAATCCCTGCTGAGCGGATTATTCTTGATCCGGGGTTTGGGTTCGCGAAAACCTTGCAGCACAATCTAAGCTTGTTCAAGCATATGGAAGACCTGCATGCCTTGGGGCGGCCCCTGTTGGTTGGGGTTTCGCGAAAGAGCATGATAGGTCAGGCCTTGAATCGCCCGGTTGGAGAACGCCTGTTTGGTGGTCTGGCGCTCGCGGCGCTGGCTTCGGCCAAGGGTGCGCGTATATTGCGCGTCCATGATGTAGCCGAAACAGTGGACGTGGTGCGGATGATCGCCGCAGTGGAATCAGCCGAATAAGAATGATGGAGCACTTATGAGCAAAAAATACTTTGGCACCGACGGTATCCGTGGTCGGGTCGGTGAATACCCGATAACTCCTGATTTCATGCTCAAGCTCGGTTGGGCTGCAGGCATGGCGTTCCGCAAAATGGGCGCCTGCAAGGTGCTGGTTGGCAAGGACACCCGAATCTCCGGTTACATGTTTGAGTCCGCGCTCGAGGCTGGTCTGACGTCGGCAGGTGCTGACGTGATGCTGTTGGGCCCGATGCCGACGCCGGCGATCGCTTACCTGACGCGTACCTTTCATGCTGAAGCCGGTATTGTGATCAGTGCCTCGCACAATCCTCATGATGACAACGGCATCAAGTTCTTCTCCGGAAAGGGCACCAAGCTGCCGGATGAAGTCGAACTGATGATCGAAGAGTTGCTCGACACCCCGATGACCGTGGTTGAGTCGAGCAAGATCGGCAAAGTGTCGCGCATCAACGACGCCTCTGGCCGCTATATCGAATTCTGCAAGAGCAGCGTGCCGACCGGTACCAACTTCGCCGGCCTGAAAATCGTGATCGACTGCGCTCACGGCGCGACCTACAAGGTTGCACCTAGCGTGTTCCGCGAGCTGGGTGCCGAAGTCGTTGTGCTTTCTGCTCAGCCAAACGGCTTGAACATCAATGACAATTGCGGTTCGACCCATATGGGGCAGTTGCAGGCTGCGGTATTGGCCGAACACGCCGATCTGGGTATTGCCTTTGACGGTGACGGTGATCGCGTCTTGATGGTCGACCACACAGGCGCCATCGTAGATGGTGACGAGTTGCTGTACATCATCGCCCGCGATCTGCATGAGCGCGACAAGCTGCAAGGCGGCGTGGTTGGTACATTGATGAGTAACCTTGGGCTCGAATTGGCCCTGGCGGATCTGTCGATTCCTTTCGTGCGTGCCAACGTTGGCGACCGTTATGTGATCGCTGACTTGCTGGAGCGTAACTGGTTGGTAGGCGGTGAGAACTCGGGTCATATCGTCTGCTTCAATCACACCACCACAGGTGATGCGATCATCGCGGCGTTGCAGGTGCTGATGGCGCTGAAAACGCGCTCGGAAGGACTTGCTCAGGCCCGTCAGGCGCTGCGCAAGTGCCCTCAGGTGCTGATCAATGTCCGGTTCGGCGGGGGCGCGAGTCCGCTCGACCATCCGGCGGTCAAGGAAGCCAGCGACCGTGTTACCCAGGCTATGGCCGGCCGCGGGCGCGTGTTGTTGCGCAAGTCCGGGACGGAGCCGTTGGTGCGCGTGATGGTTGAAGGCGAGGACGAAACACAGGTCCGTGGCTACGCCGAAGAGCTGGCAAAACTGGTTACTGAAGTTTCTGCCTGAATTCGGCTTGCCAGCCATGATTGTGTTGGGTAACATCTGCGCCCACTTTGACCGACGAGGTACAGCATGCGTCGCCCTATGGTAGCTGGTAACTGGAAGATGCACGGTACCCGCGCCAGCGTCGCTGAGCTGATCAATGGCCTTCGTCATCTGGCCTTGCCGAGCGGTGTTGATGTAGCGGTATTCCCGCCTTACTTGCATATCAATCAAGTGATTGATGGCTTGAACGGCAAGTCGATTTCGGTCGGCGCGCAGAACTCTGCGGTGGAAGCCATGCAAGGTGCACTGACCGGTGAAATCGCGCCGAGTCAATTGGTGGATGCAGGTTGTTCCCTGGTTCTTGTCGGGCATTCCGAGCGCCGCCAGATTATGGGCGAGCAGGACGGTGTGCTGATTCGCAAGTTCGCAGCGGCGCAGGCATGTGGCTTGATCCCGGTGTTGTGCATAGGGGAAACCCTTGAGCAGCGCGAAGCCGGTAAAACTCTAGAGGTTGTCGGGCGTCAGCTAGGCAGTATCATAGAGGAGCTGGGTGTAGGTGCCTTTGCAAATGCAGTAATTGCTTACGAGCCAGTCTGGGCCATTGGCACTGGGCTGACTGCTTCGCCGCAACAAGCGCAGGATGTGCATGCAGCCATTCGCGCTCAGTTGGCGGCAGAGAATTCTGAGGTCGCACAAGGTGTGCGGCTTCTATACGGCGGCAGCGTGAAGGCGGCCAATGCGGTCGAACTGTTCGGCATGCCGGATATCGATGGGGGGCTCATTGGTGGAGCTTCCCTGAATGCAGATGAGTTCGGTGCGATTTGTCGCGCCGCGGGAAACTGAAAAAATGCTGGAAACAGTCGTAGTCGTTTTTCATCTGCTGGGTGCATTGGGCGTAGTTGCTCTGGTATTGCTGCAGCAGGGTAAAGGTGCGGATGCTGGCGCGTCTTTCGGAGCAGGTGCTTCAAATACTGTGTTCGGAAGCCAAGGTTCCTCTACCTTTCTTAGTAAGTTTACTGCTATACTTGCCGCCGGTTTCTTCATAACCAGCTTAGGGTTAGGTTACTTTGCTAAAGAGAAAGCTCAGCAGCTGACTCAAGTAGGTTTGCCAAACCCGGCAGTGTTGGAAGTTCCAAAGCAACAACCGGCTTCTGATGATGTACCGGTGCTTCAAGAGCAAAAGTCGGCTAATCCAGCGACTGACGTGCCTCCAGCTCAAGAGCAAAAGTAAGAAGGGTTTCAAACGTAGTATTGCCGAGGTGGTGGAATTGGTAGACACGCAACCTTGAGGTGGTTGTGCCCATAGGGTGTAGGGGTTCGAGTCCCCTTCTCGGTACCAATTATCAGGAGAGCCCGCTGTTGCGGGCTTTCTTGTAGGTGGAAGGTTACATTGACCCTGTCAGGGATCGGTCGTATACTTCCGCCCCAGCTTTGTCGCGGGGTGGAGCAGTCTGGTAGCTCGTCGGGCTCATAACCCGAAGGTCGTCGGTTCAAATCCGGCCCCCGCAACCAGTTTAAGGAGCCCCTTTTAAGGGGCTTTTTGTTAGCTGGACACTTTCTACGCCGCTGTTCGACGGCGTTTCAAGGATGGGCGTTTCGCCCATTTTTTTATTTTGCATAGCATGCACATACATGCACGAGGGGGTTCAGGTGTCGAGCAAGCTAGAAGAGTTGCAGGCCTTGTTGGCCCCGGTGGTCGTGGCCCTGGGCTATGAATGCTGGGGTATTGAGTTTTCGGCTCAAGGTCGCCACTCAATGTTGCGCGTTTATATTGATAAAGAGGGCGGTGTGCTGGTGGACGATTGTGCCATCGTCAGCCGTCAGATCAGCGGTGTCCTGGATGTTGAAGATCCAATCGCCGTTGAATACACCCTTGAAGTTTCCTCGCCTGGCATGGAACGCCCACTGTTCACTATTGAGCAGTTTGCAAAATTTGCCGGTGAACAAGTGAAGATCAAGCTGCGCTCGCCTTTTGAAGGACGACGCAACTTTCAGGGCCTTCTGCGCGGTGTAGAAGAGCAGGACGTCGTGGTGCAGGTAGAAGACCATGAGTTCCTGTTGCCGATCGATATGATCGACAAGGCCAACATTATTCCCAGTTTTGACTGAGACGCGGATCCCGCGGATCCAATGGCTTGCGAAAGGCGAGGCGTACGATGAGCAAAGAAGTACTGCTGGTTGTTGAGTCGGTATCCAATGAAAAGGGCGTACCGGCAAACGTAATTTTTGAAGCGCTGGAGCTGGCCCTGGCCACTGCTACCAAAAAGCGTTTCGAGGACGAAGTCGATCTGCGTGTGGAAATCAATCGCCACACCGGTGCTTACGAGACATTCCGTCGCTGGACGGTCGTCGAAGAAGCAGACCTGGATGATCCGGCCATCGAAACCTGGCCGAGCAAGGTTGCCGAAACGCACCCGGGCGCCCAGGTGGGTGATGTAGTCGAAGAGAAAATCGAATCCATCGAGTTCGGCCGCATTGCTGCACAGACTGCCAAGCAAGTCATCGTGCAGAAAGTTCGCGAAGCCGAGCGCGCTCAAGTCGTTGACGCTTATCGCGAGCGCCTGGGGGAAATCATCTCCGGCACCGTGAAGAAAGTGACCCGCGACAACGTGATCGTCGACCTGGGCAACAACGCTGAAGCGTTGCTGGCTCGTGAAGACATCATCTCTCGCGAAACCTTCCGGGTTGGCGTGCGCTTGCGTGCGTTGCTCAAGGAAATCCGCACCGAGAACCGCGGCCCGCAGCTGATCCTGTCGCGTACCGCGCCGGAAATGCTGATCGAGTTGTTCCGCATCGAAGTGCCGGAAATCGCTGAAGGCCTGATCGAAGTAATGGCAGCCTCCCGTGACCCGGGTTCGCGTGCCAAGATCGCGGTCCGCTCGAAAGACAAACGCATCGACCCGCAAGGCGCTTGCATCGGTATGCGCGGTTCGCGCGTCCAGGCAGTGTCGGGTGAGTTGGGCGGTGAGCGTGTGGATATCGTCCTGTGGGATGACAACCCGGCTCAGTTCGTAATCAACGCCATGTCCCCGGCTGAGGTTGCGGCAATTATCGTTGACGAAGATGCCCATGCAATGGACATCGCCGTTGGCGCAGACAATCTGGCTCAGGCCATCGGTCGCGGTGGTCAGAACGTGCGTCTGGCTAGCCAGTTGACTGGCTGGACCCTGAACGTGATGACCGAATCGGACATCCAGGCTAAGCAGCAAGCAGAAACCGGCGACATCCTGCGCAACTTCATCGACGAGCTGGAAGTCGACGAAGACCTTGCACAGGTGCTGGTAGATGAAGGCTTCACCAGCCTGGAAGAGATTGCCTACGTACCGTTGGAAGAAATGCTCAACATCGAAGGCTTTGACGAAGAAACCGTCAACGAGCTTCGCGCTCGCGCCAAGGATCGTTTGTTGACCAAAGCCATCGCTACTGAGGAAAAGCTGGCAGACGCCCATCCGGCCGAAGACCTGCTCTCGCTTGAGGGTATGGACAAGGATCTGGCGATGGAACTGGCGGTGCGCGGCGTAATTACCCGCGAAGACCTGGCCGAGCAGTCTATTGACGACCTGCTCGACATCGACGGCATTGACGATGATCGTGCCGGCAAGTTGATCATGGCCGCCCGAGCCCACTGGTTCGAGTAATTAGGCGCGGCCTGAGGAGAGAAGTGCATGACGCAAGTCACGGTGAAACAACTGGCCGATGAGGTCAAAACACCGGTAGAGCGCCTGTTGCAGCAGATGCGTGAGGCAGGTCTGCCGCACACCGCCGCCGATGAAGGTGTGAGCGATAGTGAGAAGCAGTCTTTGCTGACTCACTTGAAGAGCAGCCACAAGGCGAAAGTGGAAGAACCGCGCAAGATCACACTGCAGCGCAAAACCACCAGCACCCTGCGTGTTGCTGGCAGCAAAAGCATCAGCGTTGAAGTACGCAAGAAGAAAGTCTTCGTACAGCGCAGCCCGGAAGAAATTGAAGCCGAGCGCAAACGCGAACTGGAAGAACGTCGCGCAGTAGAAAATGCTGCTCGTCAGAAGGCTGAAGAAGAAGCCAAGCGTCGCGCCGAAGAAGAAGCGCGTCGCCAGCCTGCTGCTGCGCAATCCGCTACTAACGACGCCGTTGCAGCCCCTGCTGCAGTTGCCGAGCCAGTACGCGAAAGCGCGCCGGTTGTAGCCGCTGCTCCAGCACCGTCTGCTGACGTTCGCAACAAGCAGAACGAACAGCGCCGTCCGGACAAACCACGCGCCGACGATAACAATCGTCGTGGCAGTGGCGATGGTGAGCGCAAAAACGCTCCGCATCGTGCTTCGGTTAAAGAGAAAGCGCCTGCTCCACGCGTAGCCCCACGTACTACCGACGAAGAAAGCGATGGCTTCCGTCGTGGTGGTCGCGGCAAGGCCAAGCTGAAGAAACGCAACGCCCACGGTTTCCAGAGCCCAACCGGCCCTGTCGTGCGTGATGTGCAGATCGGCGAGACCATCACTGTTGGCGATCTCGCCAATCAGATGTCGGTCAAGGCTGCTGAAATCATCAAGTTCATGTTCAAACTGGGTACGCCAGCGACCATCAACCAGGTGCTTGATCAGGAAACTGCTCAACTGGTAGCCGAAGAACTGGGCCACAAAGTGACCCTGGTCAGCGACACCGCCCTGGAAGATTCCCTGGCCGAGTCCCTGAAGTTTGAAGGTGAGACGTTCTCCCGTGCGCCAGTCGTGACCGTAATGGGCCACGTTGACCACGGTAAGACGTCGCTGCTCGACTATATCCGTCGTGCCAAGGTAGCTGCAGGCGAAGCCGGCGGTATCACCCAGCACATCGGTGCGTACCACGTTGAAACTGATCGCGGCATGGTCACTTTCCTCGATACCCCGGGTCACGCCGCGTTTACCGCAATGCGTGCCCGTGGTGCCAAGGCGACTGACATCGTGATCCTGGTGGTTGCGGCGGACGACGGCGTAATGCCGCAGACCATTGAAGCGGTCCAGCACGCCAAGGCTGCCGGTGTTCCACTGGTTGTTGCAGTGAACAAAATCGACAAGCCGGGCGCTGATCTCGATCGCATCCGTAGCGAGCTGTCGGTTCACGGCGTGACCTCGGAAGAGTGGGGCGGCGACACCCCGTTCGTATCGGTTTCGGCGAAAGTCGGTACTGGCGTGGACGAGTTGCTCGAAGCTGTTCTGCTGCAAGCCGAAGTTCTGGAACTGAAAGCGACGCCTTCGGCTCCTGGCCGTGGTGTGGTGGTTGAATCGCGTCTCGACAAAGGTCGTGGCCCGGTTGCAACCGTTCTGGTTCAAGACGGTACCCTGCGCCAAGGCGACATGGTCCTGGTCGGTTCGAACTATGGCCGTGTACGCGCCATGCTCGACGAGAACGGCAAGCCGATCAAAGAAGCCGGTCCTTCCATCCCTGTCGAGATCCTCGGCCTGGACGGTACCCCGGACGCTGGCGATGAGATGAGCGTGCTGTCGGACGAGAAGAAAGCCCGTGAAGTGGCTCTGTTCCGTCAAGGCAAGTTCCGCGAAGTCAAACTGGCTCGCGCTCACGCCGGCAAGCTGGAAAACATCTTCGAAAACATGGGTCAGGCAGAGAAGAAGACGCTCAACATCGTCCTCAAATCCGACGTCCGTGGTTCGCTGGAAGCGTTGAACGGTGCCTTGAACGGCCTGGGTAACGACGAAGTGCAAGTGCGTGTTGTCGGTGGCGGCGTCGGTGGTATCACCGAGTCCGACGCTAACCTGGCACTGGCCTCCAACGCTGTACTGTTTGGCTTCAACGTGCGTGCCGATGCTGGCGCTCGCAAGATCGTCGAGCAGGAAGGTCTGGATATGCGTTACTACAACGTGATCTACGACATCATCGAAGACGTCAAGAAAGCCCTCACCGGTATGCTGGGCAGCGATGTTCGCGAGAACATCCTGGGTACCGCTGAAGTGCGTGACGTGTTCCGTTCGCCGAAGTTTGGCGCGATCGCCGGTTGCATGGTTATCGAAGGTGTTGTTCACCGTAACCGTCCAATCCGTGTACTGCGTGAAGACATCGTTATCTTCGAAGGCGAGCTGGAATCCCTGCGCCGCTTCAAGGATGACGCTTCCGAAGTACGTGCCGGCATGGAATGCGGTATCGGCGTGAAGAGCTACAACGACGTCAAAGTCGGTGACAAGATCGAAGTCTTCGAGAAGGTTCAGGTTGCTCGCAGCCTCTAACTCGCGCACTTCAAGGGCCACGCCAAGCCGCCGCATGCAAATGCGCGGCACCGCGTCAGGACTCTAAACGCAACGCCCGGTCTGGCTTTTGTCAGGCCGGGCGTTTGCCGCTTTCAGACCCCTCGGGTTTCACCGTGGGGCAGTAACAGGTAACAAGACATGGCAAAAGAATACAGCCGTACCCAACGTATCGGCGATCAGATGCAGCGTGAGCTGGCACAGCTGATCCGTCGTGAAGTCAAAGACCCGCGCGTCGGTCTGGTCACCATTACCGCTGTTGAAGTCAGCCGTGACGTCGGTCACGCCAAGATCTTCATTACCGTGATGGGCCAGGACAACGCCGAAGACATCGCGCAAAGCATCAAGGTGCTCAACTCAGCCGCCGGTTTCCTGCGCATGCAGTTGGCTCGTGAAATGAAGTTGCGCAGCGTTCCGCAGTTGCACTTCCACTACGACGAAAGCGTCGTGCGTGGCGCGCACCTGTCGGCCCTGATCGAGCGTGCGGTGGCTGAAGACAATCAGCACCCGGTAGCGGCTGAACCCGAAGACGCCAAGGAGTAATCGGTGGCTCAGGTCAAACGTATCCGTCGTAACGTCAGCGGTATCATTCTGCTCGACAAGCCGTTGGGGTTCACCTCCAACGCCGCGTTGCAGAAGGTTCGCTGGCTGCTGAACGCCGAGAAAGCCGGTCACACCGGCAGTCTCGATCCGCTGGCCACCGGCGTGTTGCCGTTGTGCTTCGGTGAGGCCACCAAGTTCTCGCAGTACCTGCTCGATTCCGACAAGGGTTACGAAACCCTGGCGCAACTGGGCAAGACCACCACCACGGCCGATGCCGAGGGTGAAGTTTTGCAGGAGCGTCCGGTGACCGTTGGTCGCGCAGATGTCGAAGCTGTTCTGCCGAATTTTCGCGGGCAAATCAGTCAGATACCGCCGATGTACTCGGCGCTCAAGCGTGATGGCCAGCCGCTGTACAAGCTGGCCCGTGCAGGCGAAGTAGTGGAGCGTGAACCGCGTTCTGTTACTATTGCGCGCTTGGAATTGCTGGCCTTTGAAGGTGATACTGCGCGGCTTGCGGTGGATTGCAGCAAAGGCACCTATATTCGCACCCTGGTGGAGGATATCGGTGAGCAACTCGGTTGTGGCGCTTACGTGGCTGAATTGCGACGTACCCAGGCCGGGCCTTTCACGCTGGCGCAGACGGTCACGCTTGAAGAGTTGGAAGCGGTACATGCCGAAGGCGGCAACGAAGCGGTCGACCGCTTCCTGATGCCATCGGACAGCGGCCTTCTGGATTGGCCACTGTTGCAGTTCTCGGAGCACAGTTCGTTCTACTGGCTTAACGGCCAACCGGTACGAGCCCCGGATGCACCGAAGTTCGGCATGGTACGGGTACAGGATCACAACGGTCGCTTCATCGGTATCGGTGAAGTGAGCGAAGACGGGCGCATCGCGCCACGTCGACTGATTCGGTCAGAATGACCGGACGAGGGTGGCTGTTAACAGGCACGGTCACTACTCATTTTTAGATACAGGGATTTGTCCCTGGCCTGTTGAAGCTGTTTCTTTGAAACAGTTTCCTGATAAAAGGATTGCCTCATGGCTCTCGACGTTCAAGAAAAAGCTCAAATCGTAGCTGACTACCAGCAAGCTGTTGGTGACACTGGTTCGCCAGAAGTGCAAGTTGCACTGCTGACCCACAACATCAACAAGCTGCAAGGTCACTTCAAGGCCAACGGTAAAGATCACCACTCCCGTCGTGGTCTGATCCGCATGGTTAACCAGCGTCGTAAGCTGCTGGACTACCTGAAAGGCAAGGATCTGGGTCGTTATCAGGCTCTGATCGGTCGCCTGGGTCTGCGTCGCTAATAAGCGATTGCGCTAGAGGTTGGTTGTCTGTCGTGCGCCAGTGGGTTTCCCGCTGGCACATGGCAGGCTCCCAGCCTCAAGTTTTATCTGGATAGTCGTTTTACCCTGGACAGGCGTTGGGCCGATTCCCGACATTGCCCAAGAATTTCGCAAGAAGACAAGTTCCCCAAGAGCCACAAAAGAAGGTAGGACACCGTGAACCCGGTAATCAAAAAATTCCAGTTCGGTCAGTCGACCGTTACCCTCGAGACTGGCCGTATCGCCCGTCAGGCCTCCGGCGCAGTATTGGTCACCGTTGACGACGACGTCAGCGTGTTGGTGACTGTGGTCGGCGCCAAGCAAGCCGATCCAGGCAAGGGCTTCTTCCCTCTGTCTGTTCACTACCAGGAAAAGACTTACGCTGCCGGTAAGATCCCTGGCGGTTTCTTCAAGCGTGAAGGCCGTCCTTCCGAGAAAGAAACCCTGACTTCCCGACTGATCGACCGTCCGATCCGTCCGCTGTTCCCAGAAGGCTTCATGAACGAAGTGCAGGTTGTCTGCACCGTCGTTTCCACCAGCAAGAAAACCGATCCGGACATCGCTGCGATGATCGGTACCTCGGCTGCGTTGGCTATCTCCGGTATTCCTTTCGATGGCCCGATCGGCGCTGCCCGCGTTGCGTTCCACGAAAGCACAGGCTACCTGCTGAACCCGACTTACGAACAACAGAAAGCTTCGAGCCTGGACATGGTCGTTGCCGGTACTTCGGAAGCCGTGTTGATGGTTGAATCGGAAGCCAAAGAGCTGACCGAAGACCAGATGCTGGGCGCGGTACTGTTTGCTCACGACGAGTTCCAGGTGGTGATCAACGCCGTCAAGGAACTGGCCGCCGAAGCTGCCAAGCCGACCTGGACCTGGGCTCCACAGCCAGAAGCCACTGCTCTGCTGGGCGCTATCCGTGCCGAGTTCGGCGACGCGATCTCCCAGGCTTACACCATCACCATCAAGGCCGATCGTTACGCTCGCCTGGGTGAGCTGAAAGACCAGGTGGTTGCCAAGCTGTCCGGTGAAGAAGGCCAGCCTTCGTCCAGCGAAGTCAAAGCCGCTTTCGGCGAAATCGAATACCGCACCGTTCGCGAAAACATCGTAAACGGCAAGCCACGTATCGACGGTCGCGACACCAAGACTGTACGTCCTTTGAACATCGAAGTCGGTGTTCTGCCAAAGACTCACGGTTCGGCTCTGTTCACCCGTGGCGAAACCCAGGCGCTGGTTGTTGCAACACTGGGCACCGCCCGTGACGCACAGCTGCTGGACACCCTGGAAGGCGAGAAAAAAGACCCGTTCATGCTGCACTACAACTTCCCTCCGTTCTCGGTAGGTGAGTGTGGTCGCATGGGTGGCGCTGGCCGTCGCGAAATCGGTCACGGCCGTCTGGCCCGTCGTTCGATTGCAGCCATGCTGCCTGCTGCCGATGTGTTCCCATACACCATTCGTGTTGTGTCGGAAATCACCGAATCCAACGGTTCGAGCTCGATGGCTTCCGTTTGCGGCGCTTCCCTGGCTCTGATGGACGCCGGCGTTCCGATGAAGGCACCGGTTGCCGGTATCGCGATGGGTCTGGTTAAAGAAGGCGAGAAGTTCGCCGTCCTGACCGACATCCTGGGTGACGAAGACCACCTGGGCGACATGGACTTCAAAGTAGCCGGTACCGCCAAAGGTGTTACCGCGCTGCAGATGGACATCAAGATCAAAGGCATCACCGAAGAAATCATGGAAATCGCTCTGGGCCAAGCCCTGGAAGCGCGCCTGAACATCCTCGGTCAGATGAACCAGATCATTGGTCAGTCCCGCACCGAACTGTCGGAAAATGCTCCGACCATGATCGCGATGAAAATCGACACCGACAAAATCCGTGATGTCATCGGTAAAGGCGGCGCGACCATTCGTGCGATCTGTGAAGAGACCAAGGCTTCGATCGACATCGAAGACGACGGCTCGATCAAGATCTTCGGCGAAACCAAGGAAGCGGCTGAAGCAGCACGTCAGCGCGTTCTGGGCATCACCGCAGAAGCTGAAATCGGCAAGATCTACGTTGGTAAGGTTGAGCGCATCGTCGACTTCGGCGCATTCGTCAACATCCTGCCTGGCAAGGACGGTCTGGTACACATCTCGATGCTGAGCGACGCTCGCGTTGAGAAAGTGACCGACATCCTGAAAGAAGGCCAGGAAGTGGAAGTACTGGTACTGGACGTGGACAACCGCGGCCGTATCAAACTGTCCATCAAAGACGTAGCAGCGGCCAAGGCGTCGGGCGTTTAATCACCCCCGCTTGATTGCTTCAACGTTATAAAAAATGCCCCGCAGTGAAAGCTGCGGGGCATTTTTTTGTCTGTGAAACAGGGTGTGAAGTTGCTGGCTTTCGAACCCGGTGCTAGGTTTAGCCCACCGCCCGTGTAGCTCAGCCGGTAGAGCAGCGCACTCGTAACGCGAAGGTCGCAGGTTCGATTCCTGTCTCGGGCACCATTCCCCCTGTTATTTCACCTTTCTGCTCAAATCTTCCACGGTGCGTTTCAGCTGATCCAGTTGGTTGTCCTGATCGCTGACTTCCCGCTTAAGGCTGGACAGGTCGCTGGAGCTCGAGCTGGAACTCGATCCGGCGCTGCGCTTGAGGTCTTCCACCTGGCTGGCAAGCCTTTTCAAGTCGTTTTCCTGTTCATTGACGGTACGCTTGAGGTCGTTCACTTCGCTGGAGCTTGAACTGGAGTTCGAGCCGCCGCTGCTGCGCTTCAGATCGTCCATCTGACTGGCGAGCTTTTTCAGACCGTTGTCCTGTTCGCTGACCGCGCGTTTCAGATCACTCACTTCGCTGGAGCTTGAGCTTGAGCTGGAATTCGAGCTGCTGCTGCGCTTGAGGTCGTCCATCTGGCTGGCGAGCTTTTTAAGTCCGTTGTCCTGTTCGCTGACCGTACGCTTGAGGTCGCTGACTTCGCTGGAACTGGAGCTGGAATTCGAGCTGCTATTGCGTTTGAGTTCGTCCACCGCCTTGGCAAGGTTTACCAAACCGGTGTTCTGTTCGCTGACCGTGCGTTTCAGGTCGTTCACTCCGCTGGCGCTGGAACTGGCGCTCGAACCACTGTTGCGTTTGAACTCGTCCATGGCCTTGGCGAGGTTCTTCAGCGCCGTTTCCTGATCACTGACGGTGCGCTTGAGTTTATCCACTTCGCTGGCAGTCGAGCTCGAACCGGACACCGTGTTCTTTTTCAACTCTTCGATGAGCCGCGCCTGTGCAGTAACGGTTTTCTTCAGCTCTTCCAGATCAGCCGTACTGGTTTTAACAACTCTTTGTAATGTTTCCACCTCCTCGATACTGACGTCGGATCTGACCATCACGTTTGTACCGTAATAGTTGTGGAAAACGAGGAATTTATCGGAGGAATTAGCGCTGTCAGGTTTGTACTCCAGACCGGCTTGAGCGGTATTGGGCAGTGCCAGGCTGCCGAGAAGAAGGGCAGCCATGCCGGTTGCAAACAGGGTAGATGGAAGCTTGGGAAAATTGCGCATCACCGGTTCCTTGTGAAGTGCCTAGCTGGCACATCGCTATGACTTTACCTTTTGAACGTTGTTCCTGGGTAGCGAAGGAAAATTTTCAGAAAGGCCGATCAACGGTTTTTTTGTAGATTTGATGTAAAAGTCCATATAAATCGTCGACCAAACGTCCTATATTCGGACGTTGCACACGTACCACTTTGCAGTTTTCAGATGATCCCCGAATGGTTCTGAAG
>NZ_JASCOM010000059.1:0-28657 GCF_029959925.1 Pseudomonas sp. PS02303 | reverse complement strand
AGCTTGCTCCCGCTGGGTCGCGCAGCGGCCCCAAAAAAGAGGGACCGCTACGCAGTCCAGCGGGAGCAAGCTCCCTCGCCACAGGTTCTGTGTCGCTCGTGAAGTGTTTCGCGGACTTTGATTAACGGCGAGTCAGCGGCTGTTGGGTGAATTTCACGCCCGCCAGACCCTGCGCAATCAACGCGCGGATATTGCCGTGGTCGTTGCCTTCAGGCGTGGCCACGACCGAGCGGTAATGCTCGCCAAAGGCCAACAGCGCCTCTTCATCGGTCAGGCCTTCCAGCAGCGCCAGGCCCAGGGTCTTGCACGAACCTTCGTTCTGCCCGGCGGCGTTTTCCACGCCGCCGTTGTTGAAAGCCTGAGGCTGGTAGTCGTAACCCGTGGCGATGAACGCCAGGGTGTCGGCGAAAACATGCTCACCGCTCTTGAGGCTGGCGCGCAGGGTGTTCAAATCACTCATTGGGTTTTCCTTTGGCGAACGCCGCTTGTTGTTCGGCGTTGGCTTCTTGCTGGTATTGGGCTTTCCACTCGGCGTAAGGCATGCCGTAAACCACTTCGCGAGCGTCATCGAGGCTGACCTCGATCTGGCGTTCGTCGGCGGCGGCCTTGTACCACTTGGACAGGCAGTTGCGGCAGAAGCCCGAGAGGTTCATCAGGTCGATGTTCTGCACGTCCTTGCGGCTGTCCAGGTGGGCGACCAGCCGGCGAAAGGCGGCGGCTTCAAGTTCCAGGCGTTGTTGATCGGTCATGTGGGCCTCTGCGAGGCAGCTTCGAGCGGTAAGCTTCAAGCTGCAAGATGGGTTGCGATGGCTTGTAGCTTAACGCCTGAAGCTTGAAGCTTGAAGCTTAGCGGCTTGCAGCGAGCGTAATCGACACCGACTCGGCGAATCGCAGGGCGTGGGGTTTGTCGACTTCAACTTCGGCGTACAACACCGACGCGTTGGCCATGACCAGATCGAGGATCTCCTGGGTCAGGCGTTCGAGCAGGGCGAAGCGATTGCCTTCCACGTGGGCGATGATCGCCTTGGTGATGGTCCGGTAATTCAGCGCGTGATCGATGTCGTTGTCACGCACCGCTTCCTGAGCGGCATACAGGATGGTCAGGTTGATCAGTACATCCTGCTTGTTGAGGATTTCATCCTCGTTGATCCCGATGAAGGTCCGCAGGCACAGGTCCTTGACCCGGATGCGTGCCATTCCTGGTTGAAGTTGTGGCATTGCTACTTGCTCCGTCCAATCAATTGCAGGAACTCCTGGCGGGTGGTGCTCGACTCGCGGAAGGCGCCGAGCATCACCGAGGTGTTCATGGTCGAATTCTGTTTCTCGACGCCGCGCATCATCATGCACATGTGCCTGGCTTCGATGACCACCGCGACACCGGCCGCGTCAGTCACCTGTTGCACCGCATCGGCGATCTGTCGGGTGAGGTTTTCCTGTATCTGCAGGCGGCGGGCGAACATGTCCACCAGCCGCGCGATCTTCGACAGGCCCAGCACCTTGCCCGTCGGAATATAAGCCACATGGGCCTTGCCAATGAAGGGCAGCAGGTGATGTTCGCACAACGAATACAGTTCGATGTCGGCGACGATGATCATCTCGTCGGTGTCTGACGCAAACAGTGCGCCGTTGACGATCTCCTCGACACTCTGGTCGTAGCCGTGGCAGAGGTACTGCATGGCTTTGGCTGCGCGAACCGGGGTGTCTTGCAGTCCTTCGCGGTCGGGGTTTTCGCCGAGACCGATGAGAATTTCGCGATAGCTCTCGGACAGGGCGTTCTGGTGCAGGGATAACGTCATGGAACATCCTCGCGGGGGCTGCTTATTTGAGGTGCCGTCCGCCATTGACGGTCAGGGTCGTGCCAGTGACATAAGGGTTGTCGAGCAAATAACGCAGGCTCTGGTAGATCACTTCGCTGCCGGGTTCGATGCCCAGCGCGGACTTGGCCAGGGCCTTGGCGCGGTATGCCGCGTTGTCGTCGGGGTTGAACATTAGCAGGGCTGGCGCGATACCGTTGACCTTGATTGTCGGCGCGTATTTCGCGGCGAAGGACAGGGTGAGGCTGTCGAGCCCGGCTTTGCTGGCGCAGTAGCCAATGTGTTTGCTGCTGCCCTTGCGGGTCACGTCATCGCTGATGTGCACGATGTCGGCGGGGCTTGAGCGTTCGAGCAAGTCGGCACAGTGCAGGTTGATCAGGTAGGGCGCCAGCATGTGCACGCTGAACATGCGGGTGAAGGCCTCGGCGTCGGTGTCCGGGGTTTCGGCCAGCCATTCGGAAGCGTTGTGGACAATGGCTCGCAGGCTGTCGGTGTGGGTTTTCAGTTGGGTGATGAACGCGAGGATCCCCGCTTCAGTGGAGAAGTCGGCAAATACCGCGGTGGCGCCCAGGTCGCGCAATGTCTGCACGCCTGGGCGTTCGCTGCGGTAACTGAAGATCACCGGATGGCCGTCTTCGAGCAAACGTTGCGCACAGTGCAGGCCGACACGCTGGCCGGCACCGGTGATGAGGATCGGAGCTGCGGAAGAGGTCATGAACGGCTCGCGTCGCGGTAAGAGCAAAACTATACCAGCGCACAGCGGCATTCACCTATCGCGGGGCTCCCACAAGGAGGGTCAGTGGTTTTGGGGAGTGGGCTCGGCGGGCAACGGGCGTGCTGGCGTGCTGTTCAACCAGCTGGCCAGCAGGCGGGTCGATAGCGGAATGAAGAAGTAGACCATCAACGGCGTCAGGCACAAGGTGCTGATGAGCACGCGGGGCAGCAGGCTCATGTCGTCGAGCAACGGCCCCATTACAAAGTTGAACAGCAGGGAAACCGGAAAGAATGCCAGCCAGATTGCCACCGCCTGCTTCCAGCGGGGTGGGCGCTGGCCGACCGCGCCGAACCAGCCTTCAATGCCACTCACGCGATGTTCCGTCTTGTGCGCAAACAGATCGCTGCCGCGCGCCAGCCATGCAGTTCGCGAAGCGGAATGCTCCCAGGCGTGCATGGTTTGCTCGTTGGCAAAGCGGAAAATAATCTGGAATTCGTAATCGCCGGGCGGCGGAGCGAGCACACCTGAGCCGAGATAACCGGGGAAGTCGGTGGCCAGTTGTTCGCCTTCGCGCAACCAGGCCATCAGGTCCTGATAACGCCCATCGGCGACGCGGCGCGCAACCATCAGCGTGACGGGTGAGGTAGACATGGTGAATCTCCGTATAACAGATGCGTCACTCCGGGTAGGAGTTTCGCCAGGCGCAGCGCCGGGGTGATGGGCTGCGTCTTGAGACAAGCAAGGATTATTCCTGATTCTGACGGATACGCCAGCGACATTCGTCGTTTATCAGTCTTGAACAAGCATGGGGTGGAAGAGTTAGAATGGGATCCAATTTTGCGCGCGGACTTCAATTGCCACATGCCTGTCCTGACTGAAGGTGTCCCAGATTTGCAGCGAGGAGCTGCACTGGAACAGGAAGAGCTGTTTCCCATCCGTGAAGTAGCGCGCCTGACGGGTATCAACCCCGTTACGTTGCGGGCATGGGAGCGACGATATGGCCTGATTCAGCCCACACGCACCGAAAGCGGGCATCGGCTGTACTCGATGGCGGATATCGAAAAGGTCCGCAGCATTCTCGGCTGGATTGATCGCGGCGTCGCGGTCAGCAAGGTCGGCAAGATACTGGCCAAGACCGAGCCGCTAAAAGCCCTGGCGAAAATCATTCCCGACGAACTCGTTCAGGCTGACTACGCCCAGTGGCAGCAGGAGGTTCAGGTGGCGGTGACGGCGTTTGACGAGGTTAAGCTGGAGCAAGTCTATGGACAGATTTTTTCCAGTTACCCCCTGACCGTGGTGTTTCAGGACATCCTGATGCCGATCTGGAAGCTGATGCTGCAGCGCCATCACGCGTTCGGTCAGACCAGCGAATGGCTGTTTCTGGATGGTTTCCTGCGTTCTCGTGTGTTGCAGCGCATGTTGCTGGTGCGCGTCATGCAGCCTCGACGCGTGATTGTCTGCGCCTTGGCCGATCAGGCTCATGAACTCGAAGTGCTGGTCACGGCGCTGTACCTGAGCAGTGTCGACTCGGCTATTCAACTGCTGTCGATCGGTCAGCCCTTCGACGAGTTGACCCTGGTTTGCGAGCGTATCAAGCCCACGGCACTGGTGCTGGTGTCCAACCACGCGCCGGCCCCCGAGTTGCCTCGACGTCTGAATCGACTGGCCTTGAGCCTGGATTGTCAGTTGCTGCTGGCTGGCGATGCGTCGGACCTGGCACAGGACAGCCTGGCCGGATCGTCGATCGGTTGTCTGGGAAATGAGGGGATGGTGATGCGTCAGCGTTTGAAACAGTTCCTGGCAGGAAACCTGGATACCTGAGATCAGATGTGCAGGGCGGGATGTGTCAGACGATGTTGCTGAAGGATGTACTGACGCAGACGTTCGGTCTCATCCTTGTCGCTCTGGCTTAATTCGTAAGCGTAGAAACCTTGCTCGGTTTCACGCTCGAAGGTGCCGCGCAATGCAATCCGCTCATAGCCTGACGGACTGAACCACAACGCGAAGTGTTTGGGCGGTTTGGTCTTGTTGCGAACTTCCAGCAAAACCCCTTTGAACGATATTTCATGCACCCACATCGTGCCGGGCTGGCCTTTGGCATTTTCCAGCGCCACCGGCTCTTCAAGCGTCAGGCGCCATGGTCGTACCATTGGCCCGTCTTCATAAATACTCGGCACGCCCAGACGCAAATGCAGCGCATGAAATTCGTCTTCCACCAGATGCAGCGGAAAGGTCATTTGCTGGTTTTCGAAATTGGCCTGGATGGTGACTTGCTCATGGGCAGCCAGGCGCGTGAGCAAATCACGGATTTGCGATCCACCGTTGACGAGCAGACTCGACGTCGCATCCCGCACATTGAGCTGGGGGTTGTGTTGCATGGTCTGGATGAAATCCAGCTCATCCTGTGTCAGGAGTGCGTCGCGTTGCATGGCTTGCTCGAAAGGAATAGTTACAAAGTCATCGGTGATTGTAGTTAATGACCATTAATTCGCTGTTTTGTTTTTACCGTTCGTCGCTTTCAGCGCGGCAAGCTCGGCCTGCATCTCAGCCAATTGTGCTTCCAGTTGCGCAACTCGCTGCTGTGCCTTGACCTGCACCGTAACGTCTTTCTGCACGCCTACAAAATAAGTTTGCCCATCGCTTTCGTTCTTCACTGTAGAAAGGGACAGTTCATTCCAGAACGGGGTGCCGTCCTTTCGGTAGTTTCTCAGGATTTCCCGGCAGGAACCGCCAAGGGTCAACGCTTTGCGAATCGCGGTGAGGGCTTCTTTTTGATCCCGGTCACCGGCCTGCAGGAAACGGCAATCCTGGTAAAGAATTTCTTCGCTGGTGTAACCCGTCAGCCGCTCGAACGCCGGGTTTACGTAAATCAGGATGTTGTCCTGGTCACCTTCCTTTTCGGCAATCACGATGCCGTCGTTGGAGGCGTTGATTACCATTTGCAACAGTTGAGCGTTGATCATCGGAGAATCCTTTCCGTATTGATAGGGATTTGCATTCTAAAAGATCAAACGAGCCCGTGCTGTTAATATCTGTGTCTTTTACAGCTTCAGGATCGATTGATGAAAGTTGCCATCATTTCCGGCTCGGTGTACGGCACGGCAGAAGAAGTTGCCCGCCACGCCGCCTCTCTTTTAAACGGCGCGGGTTTCGAAACCTGGCACAACCCGCGCGCGACACTGGCCGATGTCCAGGCCTTCGGCCCGGAAGCATTTCTGGCGGTGACGTCGACCACCGGCATGGGTGAATTGCCGGATAACCTGCAACCCCTGCATTCGATGATCCGTGACCAATTACCTGCTGCCTGGCGCGGTTTGCCGGGAGCGGTGATCGGCTTGGGCGATGCAAGTTACGGCGATACGTTCTGCGGCGGCGGCGAGCAGATGCGTGAGTTGTTCGCCGAACTGGGCCTGCGTGAAGTGCTGCCGATGTTGCGTCTGGACGCCAGCGAAAGTGTGACTCCGGAAACCGATGCCGAGCCTTGGCTGGCCGAGTTGATCAGGGTGCTGCGGAGCTGACCGGCCGCTCGCGCAGCAGGGCAAGCCAGGCTTGTGCGGCCTTCGACAAGTACGCACCCTGCCGCCAGATAAAGGCAATGTCCCAGCGTAACGAATCCGGGGCATTCAAGGTCAGGCGCACCACGCCTGGCCGCACCAGCCCACGCGCCACCACGCTGGGCAGCAGCACCACGCCTTGGCCGGCGGCCACCAGTGCGGCAAGAAAATCCGCCTGGCCGCTGCGCCCACCTTCCTTGGGTGTGAACCCCAGCTGATGACAAGCCTGCAGCAACCGGTCGTTGAGCACGAAGCTGCGTTGATACAGCAGAAACGGCGTATCGGCCAATTCCTCCAGTCCGATCACTGTCTTGGTCGCCAACGGATGATCGGCGGGCAGCAGCGCATCCAGCGGCTCATCGCAGAAAGGCTGAAAGGCGAACTGCGGATCCTTCGGCAACAGACTGCCACCGAGTTCGAGCTCACCACTCAACACCGCCTGTTCGATGTTCAGGCTACCGCCCTCCAGTAACTGAATGCTGATGTTCGGGTAGCGCCGCCGGTACTCGGCAAACAGCCCGGCGAACAGCGCGTCACTGCCCAGCAGCGGCAGTCCCAGACGCAATTCCCCGCGAGCCAGTTGGCTCAAATCGTCCAACTCACTGAGCAACTCGTTGCGCAGCCGCAGCATGCCTTCGGCCCGTTGCAGCACCACGCTGCCGGCGGCGGTCAGGCGCAGTTGCGAACCCAGGCGTTCGAGCAACGGTGTGCCCAGGCTTTGTTCCAGCTGGGCGACTTGCTTGCTCACCGCCGATTGGCTGATGTGCAGAGTCTTGGCGGCTTGGGTAAAACCCCCTTGGTGCATCACTTCGACGAAGCTGCGTAGCTGCTTGAATTCCATGCGCCTGATTCCAGATTGGAATAGAGCCGAGTCTAACAATTCGTTTCGGGGATAGCAGCCCGCTCCGTAAAATGAGCATCTGTGAGGACCGAAACCATGAATTCATCCATCTTCAAACGCCTGGCTCGATTGACCGCTGAACTGGCCGTGCTGCTCGGCATCTACCTGCTCGGCTGCGAAATTGCCGCGGGGTTGGCTTGGCCGATCCCGGGTGGCGTGATCGGCATGGCGCTGTTGCTGCTGGCTTTCGCGGTTGGCGGGATCAAACCGGCGGCGTTGCAAATGGGGGCCGGCCTGTTGATGGCCGAGATGCTGCTGTTTTTTATTCCTGCGCTGATGAGCCTGCTCGATTACGGCAGCCTGATGCGCGACGACTGTTGGCGGATTCTGCTGGTGATCGGCGTGAGTACGCTGATGGTGATGCTGGTCACCGCGTTTACCGTGGAAGGGGTGGTGCGGTTGCGGAGGTCCCATGAAGCTTGAGCTGATGCCGATGTTCTGGCTGGCCTTCACGCTGTCGGCCTATTTATTCAGTCGCTGGATCTACCGGCGCACCGGGCGTTATCTGCTGTCGCCGCTGATTCTGGTTCCGGCGCTGCTGCTGGCCCTCGCTGTGCCGCTGCATACCGCGTACTCGGAGTATTCGAAAAACACCCATTGGCTGATGTGGGTGCTGGGGCCGGTGACCGTCGCGTTCGCCGTGCCGATCTGGCAACAGCGGCAGATGCTGATGCGGTATTGGTCGGCGTTGTTGCTCGGAATGCTGGCGGGCAGTGCGGCGTCCATCGGCACCTCGTTCGGTCTGGCCAAGGCGCTGGCGCTGGACAGTTCGGTGACGATGTCGCTGGTGCCACGCTCCATCACCACGCCGTTTGCCATGCCGCTGGCTCACGACCTCGGTGGCGTGCCGGAACTGACGGCGGTGTTCGTGATGTTCACTGGCGTGTTCGGGGCGATGCTCGGCGGCATTCTGCTGAAGTGGCTGCCGTTGCGCAGCGCCCTTGCGCGCGGTGCGTTGTTTGGCGTCGGCGCGCACGGTGCCGGTGTCAGTCGGGCCCATGAAGTGGGCGGTGAGGAAGGTTCGGTTGCGGGGCTGGTCATGGTGCTGACAGGGCTTTTGAACCTGTTTGCCGCCCCCTTGTTGGCGGCGGTCCTTTGACATGGATCCAGTCTTTTTCTTGAACTGACTCGTTAGGCCACCAAGCTGGCTGCCAATGCAACTACGCGAAATCCGGGGGCGACTAGACTGCGGTAACGACAGTAAAACTATAAGAACAGGAGGTCCTTGCCGTGAAAGTTGCTCCCGTCCAATCCCCCCAGAGTGTCAAAGACCAGGTCAGTGCCGCCGAGTGGCAGACCCGCGTCGACCTGGCGGCCTGTTATCGTCTGGTGGCCTCCCATGGTTGGGACGATCTGATCTTTACGCATATCTCGGCCAAGGTGCCGGGCACCGAAGATTTCCTGATCAACCCGTTCGGGCTGATGTTTCACGAGATCACTGCGTCGAGTCTGGTCAAGGTCGATCAGGCCGGCAACAAGCTGATGGACAGCCCTTACGAAATCAACCCGGCGGGTTACACCATTCACAGCGCCGTGCATGAAGTGCGTCACGATGTGGTGTGCGTGTTGCACACTCACACCGCTGCGGGTGTGGCGGTGTCGGCACAGAAGCAGGGCATTCTGCCGATCAGTCAGCAGTCATTGTTTGTGCTGTCCAGCCTTGCGTATCACGCCTACGAAGGCGTTGCCCTGAACCATGAAGAGAAGGCGCGCCTGCAAGCCGACCTGGGTGAAAACAATTTCCTGATGCTGCACAACCACGGCCTGCTGACCTGTGGCAGCACCATCGCCGACACGTTCCTGATGATGTTCACCTTTCAGCGCGCCTGCGATATCCAGGTGCTGGCGCAGAATGGTGGCGCCGAGCTGATTGCTATCGAGCCGCAGATTCTGGCGGGCGCCAAGGCGATGATTGCCGGCGTGACCAAAAGTGCTCAAGGGATGGGCGGCGCGTTGGCCTGGCCGGCGTTGCTGCGCAAACTCGATCAACTAGACCCGGGTTATAAATTCTAATGGCACTTGCCGAGATCCCCCTGTGTGTCTGGCGAAAGCGCGGCCAGACGTTCGTATTCCGTGGCCAGACCATCCATTACTGGACGGCGGGGCAGGGTGAGCCGTTGCTGCTCATCCATGGTTTCCCGACCGCCAGTTGGGACTGGCATTACTTGTGGCAACCGCTGGCGCAGCGCTATCGGGTAATTGCCTGCGACATGCTCGGCTTCGGCGACTCGGCCAAACCGGTCAATCACGAATACAGCCTGTTGGAGCAGGCCGATCTGCAACAGGCGTTGCTCGCGCACCTGAACGTCGAACAGCCGGTGCATGTGTTGGCCCACGATTATGGCGACAGCGTGGCTCAGGAGTTGTTGGCCCGGCATTACGAGACGCGCGTCGATATCGCCAGTTGTGTTTTCCTCAACGGCGGCCTGTTTCCTGAAACCCATCGCCCGGTGTTGATGCAAAAACTGTTGCTCAGCCCCTTGGGCTGGATGATCGGGAGAGCTTTTACCCGCGACGGACTGGTGAAAAGTTTCCGGCAGATATTTGGTCCGCACACTCGACCCACCGAAAGCGAGATGGACGATTTCTGGGGCCTGATCGACAGCAATCACGGCCCGCGAATCATGCATAAGCTCATCGCTTATATTCCTGAGCGGCGTGTTCAGCGCGAGCGTTGGGTCAGCGCCATGCAGCGTGGCGAGGTTCCGCTGCGGGTCATCGATGGTGAAGTCGATCCGATTTCCGGCGCGCACATGGTCAAGCGCTATCGGGAACTGGTCCCCAACCCGGACACGGTGCTGCTGCCTGATATTGGCCATTACCCGCAGACTGAAGCGCCGGCACAGGTGCTCAAGCATTATCAGGCGTTTCGGGATCGGCTGGTTTCTCCGCCGCGCAGGGCGGCCTGTTCCTGACTATCCCCCAGCCTTATCAAGCACTATTCAGCTTTACCTGTGTTTATTGTGACCAGCAGCCTGGTGCCTGACACTCGGACGTATTGTCCCTGGTCTGCTGGAGTTCCCCCCCATGAATGAGTCTGTGCGCTTCGAAGATAAAGTTGTGATCGTCACGGGGGCCGGCGGCGGCCTGGGCCGGGCTCACGCGCTGCTGTTCGCCAAACAGGGCGCCAAAGTGCTGGTCAATGATCTCGGCGGCTCGGCGCAAGGGGAAGGCGCCAACGCCTCGGCAGCCGACCGCGTAGTGGCGGAAATTCGTGAGGCGGGCGGCATCGCCGAAGCCAACCACGACTCCGTTACCGATGGCGACAAAATCGTCCAGCATGCCCTCGACGCCTTCGGCCGCATTGATGTCGTGGTCAATAACGCCGGGATCCTGCGCGACAAGACCTTCCACAAAATGGACGACGCCGACTGGGACCTGGTTTACCGCGTCCACGTCGAAGGCGCCTACAAAGTCACCCGCGCCGCCTGGCCGCACATGCGCGAGCAAAACTACGGCCGCGTGATTTTCACCGCATCCACCTCGGGCATCTACGGCAATTTCGGCCAGTCCAACTACGGCATGGCCAAGCTTGGCCTCTACGGCCTGACCCGCACACTCGCCATCGAAGGTCGCAAGAACAACATCCTGGTCAATGCCATCGCGCCCACCGGCGGCACTCGCATGACCGAAGGCCTGATTCCGCCGCAAGTGTTCGAGCAACTCAAGCCGGAACTGGTGAGCCCGTTGGTGGTGTACCTGGCCAGTGAAAACTGCCAGGAAACGTCCGGGTTGTTCGAAGTCGGTGGCGGCTGGATGGGCAAGGTGCGCTGGGAACGCAGCCTGGGCGCCGGGTTTGATCCGCGGGTGGGCTTCTCGCCGGAGGATGTGGCGGCGCAGTGGGAGCAGATTTGTGATTTCGAAGGGGCGGCGCATCCGAAGGACAATATTGAGGCGCTTAAAGAGATGATGGGGAATTTGCAGAGGTATTCGATTTGACGTTGATGTATTGCGTGGGGCTTGCCTGAGTCCTGCCAAGTCCCCCGATTTTCCCCTCGTCACAAAACCCTCGCCCATAAAAAAGGCCGCTGCAAACGCAGCGGCCAAAGCAAGACGTTGGATCAAGGAGCTACAAATCAACGTCAGTGAACACAGGGCGATCAATCGAAAAAGCGTCGATTCATCTGGATTCTGTCGCCAATGGCGTGGACTGAACACACGCCATAGATTCGCGCTTTCTGGCGGTTTGCCGTGAAAGCCCGGCAAGAATAAGCCGTTGAGCCGAAAGGAAAAACAGCGATTCGCGACATGCACTGTTGCAGTCTAAGCAATAGTCCCACGCGCCACGTCCCCTGTAGCAGCTGCTGCCATGCATTCTGCTGATAGTCCCCCATCCAGCCCATCCATACCCGGCGCAAACCCCCGTCCCATCCGGCTATTCATCCTTTAGAGGTACACCACGAATACCTCCTTGGTGCGCTTATCGCTCCCAACGTGCGGCAGTAGGGTGGGGCCTTCTGTCACTCACCGGGGAAGACGCATGACAAAAACAACAATGCGCGCCATCTTCACACCGCAAGCGCTGGCCGCTGCGGTTGCCTTGGGCTGCTGTGCCCAGGCGCAGGCTGTTGCGTTCAACATTGGCGAAATCGAGGGTACGTTCGACTCCTCGCTGTCCGTCGGCGCGAGTTGGGGCATGCGCGATGCCGATAGATCTTTGGTGGGCACCGTCAACGGCGGGACCGGTCAGTCTTCGACCGGTGATGACGGCCGGCTGAACTTCAAGAAAGGCGAAACCTTCTCCAAGATCTTCAAGGGCCTGCACGACCTCGAATTGAAATACGGTGACACCGGCGTCTTCGTCCGAGGCAAGTACTGGTACGACTTCGAGCTGAAGGACGAAGACCGCGAGTTCAAGCCGATCAGCGACAGTGGCCGCAAGGAAGGCGCCAAGTCCTCCGGTGCGCAGATTCTCGATGCCTTCGTTTATCACAACTATTCCATCGCCGATCTGCCGGGCACCGTGCGCGCCGGCAAGCAGGTGGTCAGCTGGGGTGAAAGTACCTTCATCGGTAACTCGATCAACAGCATCAACCCGATCGACGTCTCAGCGTTCCGTCGGCCGGGCGCCGAGATCAAGGAAGGGCTGATTCCGGTGAACATGCTGTTCGCCTCCCAGGGCCTGACTGATCAGCTCTCGGTGGAAGGTTTCTATCAACTGGAGTGGGACCAGACCGTCGTCGACAACTGCGGCACCTTCTTCGGCAACGACGTGGTGGCGGATGGTTGCAACAACAATTACACCGTCGGCAGTCCGGCGATTGCACCCTTGGCGCCCTTGGCATCGGCTTTCGGTCAGCCACTCCAGGTGACCCGCGAGGGCGTGGTCGTTCCCCGGGGTGGCGACCGAGATGCGCGGGATTCCGGGCAGTGGGGCACAGCATTGCGCTGGCTCGGTGACGACACCGAGTACGGCCTGTATTTCATGAACTACCACAGCCGCACGCCGACGGTCGGCACCACCACGGCCGGACTGTCGACACTGGCCAGCCTGCCGGGGATGGTGAGTGTGGCCAACCGCCTGGCGCCGGGCAGCGGTGCGGGACTGGCGCAAAGCGTGATGCTGGGGCGCGGTCAGTACTACCTCGAATACCCGGAAGACATTCGCCTTTACGGCGCAAGCTTCTCCACTACCTTGCCGACCGGCACCGCGTGGAGCGGCGAGATCAGCTATCGGCCGAATGCACCCGTGCAGGTCAGCACCAACGACCTGACCCTGGCCTTGCTCAACCCGATTGCCGGTGGCGCTGCATCACCGATCGCCACCACCCCGGGCGCTGACAACAAAGGCTATCGCCGCAAGGAAATCACGCAGATCCAGAGCACCCTCACGCAATTCTACGATCAAGTGTGGGGTGCCCAGCGCTTGACCCTGGTCGGCGAAGCGGCGGTGGTTCACGTTGGTGGCCTGGAGTCGCGCAGCAACCTGCGTTACGGCCGCGACTCGGTGTACGGCCAGTATGGTTTCGGCGGCGATACCGACGGTTTCGTCACCTCGACCTCCTGGGGCTACCGTGCCCGGGCGATCCTCGATTACGCCAACGTGATCGGCGGGATCAACCTCAAACCCAACCTGTCCTGGTCCCATGACGTCGCGGGTTATGGTCCCAACGGGCTGTTCAACGAAGGCGCCAAGGCCGTCAGCGTCGGTGTCGATGCCGACTACCGCAACACCTATACCGCGAGCCTGAGTTACACCGATTTCTTCGGCGGTGACTACAACACCCTGGAAGACCGTGATTTCCTGGCACTGAGCTTCGGCGTGAACTTCTGATCTGGCTGAGAAGGATGAATTTGATGCGCAAGATGATTCTGCAATGCGGCGCCCTGGCCTTGAGCCTGCTGGCGGCCAACGTGATGGCGGCGGTGTCGCCGGACGAAGCGAACAAACTCGGTACCTCCCTCACGCCGCTCGGCGCCGAGAAGGCCGGTAACGCCGACGGTTCGATCCCGGCGTGGACCGGTGGCATCCCGAAAAACGCCGGCGCGGTGGACAGCAAAGGCTTCCTGGATGACCCGTTCGCCAGCGAAAAACCGCTGTTCGTGATCACCCCCGCCAACGTCGACAAGTACAAGGACAAACTCTCGGAAGGCCAGGTGGCGATGTTCAAGCGCTACCCGGAAACGTACAAGATCCCGGTCTACCCGAGTCACCGCACCGTGGCCGTGCCACCGGAAATCTACGAGTCGGCCAAGCGCAGCGCGCTGAACGTGAACAGCATCAACGACGGTAACGGCCTGGCCAACTTCACTGGCAACCGCTACTACGCGTTCCCGATTCCGAAGAACGGCGTGGAAGTGTTGTGGAACCACATCACCCGTTATCACGGCGGTAACCTGCGACGCATCATTACCCAGGTGACGCCGCAGACCAACGGTAGCTACACGCCGATCCGCTTTGAGGAAGAGATCGCCGTTCCGCAATTGATGAAGGACCTGGACCCGGAAAAAGCCGCCAACGTGCTGACCTTTTTCAAGCAGTCGGTAACGGCGCCGGCGCGTCTGGCGGGGAACGTGCTGCTGGTGCACGAAACCCTCGATCAGGTGAAAGAACCGCGCCTGGCATGGATCTACAACGCCGGCCAACGTCGCGTGCGCCGCGCCCCGCAAGTCGCCTACGACGGGCCGGGCACTGCCGCTGACGGCCTGCGCACATCCGACAACTTCGACATGTTCTCCGGCGCGCCGGATCGCTATGACTGGAAACTGGTCGGCAAGAAGGAAATGTACATCCCCTACAACAGCTACAAACTCGACTCGCCAAGTCTCAAGTACGACGACATCATCAAGGCCGGCCACATCAACCAGGACCTGACCCGCTATGAACTGCACCGGGTCTGGGAAGTGATCGGCACGGTCAAGCCGAACGAGCGGCACATTTACGCCAAACGCCACATGTACATCGACGAAGACAGCTGGCAAGTGGCGCTGGTGGATCACTACGACGGTCGCGGTCAACTGTGGCGAGTGGCCGAGGGTCACGCCCAGTATTACTACGATCACCAGACCCAGGCGTACACACTGGAAGCGCTCTACGACATCATTGCCGGTCGATACATTGCGCTGGGGATGAAGAACGAAGAGAAGCACAGCTTTGAATTCGGCTTCGAAGCCAAGGCGGCGGACTACACGCCATCGGCGTTGCGTGCCGAGGGCGTCCGGTAAGGGCGTTGATACATTCGCAGTGCAGAAGGCGACCGGTGGGTCGCCTTTTTTATGGCTGCCAATCAGCGTTCTGAATACTTCTCAACAAGCGGGTTGGAGAGGGCTAGGGTTGCCGGACAATTATAAATAGGCACGCCGCAATGACCGCCATGACCCCGTGTCTTGACCGTTCTGGATTCCTGCCCCGTCTGTCCTCTCATCACCTGTCGCGTGATCGATTGACCGGTCCCTTGCTAGCGTCCACGTCCCGGGTGAAATTACTCTGCGCGCCCGCCGGCAGTGGCAAGACTGCGCTGCTCGCCGACTGCCTTTTACAGGCGCCGCCGCCATGCCGGGTGTGCTGGTTGCCGTTATCTGGCATAGCGATGAGCACGGTGGATTTTCGTCAGCGAGTGGCAGAAGCGCTGGGGCTGGCTTCGGCAGAAGAGCCGGCGATGCTCGGTGCGCTGGCTCGATTGCAGGTGCCGACCTGGCTGTTTCTCGATGACTATTGCCGCGTTCCGAACCCGGAACTCGATCAACTGCTGGATCGCATGCTGGCCGTCAGCAGCCCGGCGCTGACCTGGTGGCTGGGTGCCCGCCGTCGCCCGCAATGCAACTGGCCGCGGTTGCTGCTCGATGATGAATTGTACGAATGCGAGCGCGCCACGCTGGCCTTCAATCAAACGGAGATTGCCTCGCTGTTGCGCCACCTGACACCGTCCGATGCCAGCACCGCTGCCAGCAAGATTATCCAGCGCAGTGGCGGCTGGTGCGCCGGTGTACGCATTGCGCTGCTGCAAAAATGCGACTGGTCGCGCAACGACCCGCATCACAGCCGACCTGACACATTGCTCGATTACCTCGAGCACGAACTGTTTTCCGGCCTGACCCCGGAGTTGACGGAAGCCTGGCGGGTACTCGCGCATTTGCCACGCTTC
This sequence comes from Pseudomonas sp. PS02303, assembly GCF_029959925.1. Classification (NCBI taxonomy): domain Bacteria; kingdom Pseudomonadati; phylum Pseudomonadota; class Gammaproteobacteria; order Pseudomonadales; family Pseudomonadaceae; genus Pseudomonas; species Pseudomonas sp. PS02303. The sequence goes on along the minus strand of NZ_JASCOM010000059.1, from coordinate 13,088 downwards.
AACGCTCGGCTGTGCGATCACCTGTTTGGCGCAGGGGAGGGCGCGCAATGCCTGAAGACGTTGCAGGATCTGGGGTGCTTTATCGAGCCCTGGCAGGACTCCGCCGACTGGCTGCAGATCTTCTCCCCACTCACGCAATTGATGCGCGATGAACAATGGCCGGCCGGACGTTCCTGGCATCGCCGTGCCTGTCAGTGGTTTGCCGCCGAGCAGGACTGGAAAGCTGCGTTCGAACAGGCCTTGCTGGCCGAAGAGTTCGAGGTCGCGGTCAGCCTGTTGCAGCATTTCAGTTTCGAGCATTTATTCGAGGAGCAGACCGTCGTGCTGTTGTTGCGGTTGTACGAGCAACAAGGTGACGCGCTGATGTACGGTTCGCCGCAACTGGTCGGGTTGATCACGGCGGCGTCGTTGTTTGCCGGGCGGTTTGAGCAAGCCGCCGATTGCATCGAGCAGTTGTCACGATTCATCCCGCAGCCCTCGGCGATTCTGCAGCGGCAACTGATCGCACGGTGGCAGGCGCAGCAGGGTTGGCTGCTGCATCTTCAAGGGCGGATGGACAGTTCAAGCGCGCATTTTCTCGATGCGCTGAATGTGCTCGGTCCTGACCTCTGGCCTGTGCGCTTGATGTGCCTGTCGGGTTTGACGCAACAGGCCCTGCTCAGGGGCGAGCTCGAAGTGGCACAAGCCATCAATCGCGATGCGTTGTGCCTGGCGCGTGCGCAAGGCTCGCTGGTTTTCGAAGGGCTGCTGGAACTTGATCATGCGCAATTGCTGGAGCAACGTGGTGCTCCCCAGCGCGCAGAACACCTGCTTGCGAATGTCCATGAGTTACTGAGTCAGTCCGTCGAGCAACCTGTGCCATTGCTGGGGCGAATCGCACTGCGTCGTGGTCGGGTTGCATTGTGCCAAGGACTCGATGAACTCGCCGAGGCGTTCTTTCGGACCGGCCTGGAGCAGTGTTTGCGCAGCCACGACAAGCGCGTACTGTACGGCTTTCTCGGTCTGGCACAATTGGCGGCCAATCAGTGCGACTATGCCCGGGCGTTTGTCTTGCTGCGTGATGCAGAGAGACTGATGCAGCAACGGCACATTCCAGACACGGTTTATCGCGGGGTCCTGCTGCAGGTCAGTAGTCATTTCTGGTTACAGCAAAATCGTCCTCAGCTGGCCCATGAAGCCTTGACTCGCGTACTGCGCCATTATCGAGGCCCCCGCGCACGACAAGCCCCCCCTGCGACACTGGAACTCATTCCACGTATCGAATACTTGCTGGCGATCGCTGATACCCGACTTGATCCGGCCAGTGCCCCCTTGGCCGAGCTTCAACATTCATTGGTCGTAGCGCAGCAGCAAGGGATGGTTAACCTGGAAGCCGAATTGTATCTGGCGCTCGCTCAAGTCGAATGGTTAGCGGGCCATGTCACTCAATCTCGAGAAATCTTGCAAAGAGGGTTGTCCCTGATTGAGCGCTGCAATTTGCAGCAGTCACTGCGTGAGCTTAGTCTGCGCGAGCCCGAACTTTTTTCATCTTGTATGCTGAGTAAAACACAGTTGACGGAAGGCAGCCTGTTGAGTTGCCGTGAGTTAGAAGTGTTGATGTTAATTGCTCAAGGTAATTCAAATCAGCAAATTGCCGAACAGCTTTTTATATCAGTGCACACGGTGAAGACACATGCGCGAAGAATTCATGGGAAGCTGGGGGTTGAACGTCGAACGCAAGCAGTAGCGAAAGCAAAACTTCTGAACTTGTGGTGATAAACATGGGTTGAAATAAACCGCTTCTTCATTTTTGAAAAGTTAGTCGATAGAGTTGGTGGCGTCGTTGGGGTGGCTGGAGCTGCTCCGATCATTAACTCTATAAAGGGATTTTGAATATGGGAAAGGTTTATACAAGTTTGATGTTTGATACTCTGGGGCTTAAAACCAGTGCTGCCAATGAGCTGGAACGAGCTGCATTATCGGGTGAACACTTGATTAGTGTATTGAAAGCCATTCCTTCGTTTAAAGCGATGGTGCGTGAACGGTTGCTCGAGAAAGTCCATGCCTTGAATCCATCTGCCGATATAGACAGGGTTTTCATTAATCGAGGTGCTTATGCCGAAGATCTTGGAAACCGGCCAGCGGGGTCTTTGTTGGATGTGTTTTTTGAGTGTGTGAGTAACGGCATTTTTCCGTCGTATGTGATCGGTGATGACGGTGTTTATGATCGCCCTGATACCAATGCCAATGAATTCAGGGTCGCGGGCCTGGATATTGCCAACGTTGAAAATATTCTGGATCAATCGCTCCGGTATATGCACACGGAACATCAGGCAGCCTTGAAGAAATATTGGGCCACACCTTCCATGGGAAATTCAGGTGGCACTCAAAAAAATATTTTGCAAGATGCCATGGTTTGCACGCTGTTGTCGGAGTTGTCTCTGAGTGTTATTGGCGGAGTAATAGAAGAGTACCAAGGACGCCGTGTTGCTGATATTTCGCTGTCGGGTGGCGGACAATCCATATACAGAGTGTCGAGCAACAAAGAAAACATCGATAATCGTCTGACCGCCTGTTTTGTGGTGCATACCAGCGGCCTATCGCCTTCGGAACTCTCGCTTGACGATGACCTGTATGGCTATGTGTCCTATATGCCGGGCTACGGTTTCGAGTATTTCCACTCCAGCAATGAGCTGCACGCCGCGCTTTGCTCGCGACTGAACGTTCCTGGGAGTGATATCAAATACATTAATCTGGAAGTGAGTGTATTTGAGCATTTTACCGATGTCCGGTTGAAGTCTCAGAAAGCCGAATTTACGAAGTTGTTTGGCCTGCAAGAAGTGTATGGTCCACTCCGGTTGGCTGCACTGGAAACAGTCCAGTCCATGGCGACGATAAAAAACGATTGGCTGTCGCAGTTGGAAGCGCTGCGAGTCGCCATAAAACGTACTGAATGGCCGACATGGTTGACCTCCGCTTCCAAGGAAATACAGGAGCGTTATGAAGAGCTGGACTATTCACAGCTCAAGTATCAACAGGAGTTTAAAAAGGCTTTCGACAAGTTTTTTTCGCTGAATGAATATGCGCGTAAGCGAGTTTCGCAGTGGAGTCAGAGTGCTTGGGGCGTCCAATGCGACTCGGACACCGTGCAGGTACACAGTCGATATGAAATCAAGGTCGAAGAAAAAACGATCATCCAGGAAGATAGCCGAACACTTACAGAGTTTGTTGCTTTTGGTCTGCACGACGCGGGTCACAGAGTTTCGCTTCGTCTGGAGGGCGCCGAATCCTTGGCTGGCCTCAGCGCCGCCAAGCTGGAGGGCTGGCTGCAGACCGTCGATGTGCGGACGGACTTCGTCGACATGCAATCGTCCGTGCCACCCGGGGAGTATTTCGAGGCCTTGCGCAATCAGCAGCGCAGCAAGATTGAATATGAACTGTTTGTCGCACGTTACACCGGCAAATTCAATGACGCCGACGTGAACCTGGTCAATCGCGGGATGCTGGGAGACTCGGGGGTTACCGTAAACGGTGTGAATATTGAAGAGGCCATTTATCCGCTGCAGGACGTGCTGGTTTTTCAAGGCCAGCAAGCCTCTTATGGCGCGCAGCAAGTATTCTTGAGAAACCCCCAAGGACGGTACGAGTTTTTACGTTTTAACAATTTTGCCGATTTTGCAGTTCGTCTTAAGAGCTGGATGGTTGAAGATCCTGCGTACGCTAACTCGCTTTTCAATCCCAATGACCAGTTCCGTATGAGCGAAGTAATGCGCAGGGCACGAGGATGGCAACATACCGTGGATGCAATTCCGGTTAGGCTTGCACCTCTGAAAAGCACTACGCAAAGTGCACCGGATGGATTTGCATTAATGGCTTATCGGTGGACACTCGCTGAAATCAACCGTCTGGCTCCATTGAATTACCGGCGCGCGCAGCGCACTTTACGCCAGCAGCATGCCCGACTCAGCACCGAACTCAAGGCCCTGTATACACTGGAGGCTCGTGAACTCGGATTTCCTTCTTTTGAAGAATGTTCCCGCAACCTGATTAAAAGCAAAGTCGAAGAGGTGCTTCGCGCCAGCGGCAGTTACGTCACTGTCGACCCTGATCTGATTTACGTACAGATAAGCGCCGATGAGCAGATGTCTCTGACGAACCTGATCGTCGAAGGACGTAGCTTCGAACCGAATTACAGTCCTCAGCCGCTTCCTGGGTCTTACCCGAAGTTTTATGTGGCTTCGGGGCATCCTGCCATTGATGAACTTGATATTCGCCATATTTCCAGTTGGTCTAAAACGTTGCGTTCGGGTGATAAATATATCGATCTGCTCAAGTCCGATTATTTAACGTATGGTCTTCCTGCTGGAAAAATCAGGCGAGAAGTGAACTTCAAACGGGTTGTTGGCGAGATGCATCGAGATGTGCTGTCTCAGTATTTTGAAGGCAGGTTGAGTGCTGATCAATTCACAGGGTTGACTAGCCTTGTTACGGGTCTTCAAGTACCCGAAGCTCAAAAAATCTCGGATCCTGTTGTCGACAGCGAAAGTGTCTATAGATTTCGTCTGGAAAAAACACGGAACGTTGAAGGTGTCTACATATTCAGAGCCCGTGTAGGGGGGCGTCTCGAAGATTTTCTATACACGCCAGAGGCGCCAGACGGTATCGCATTCCGCCTCGCGAGCAGCTTTGCCTGGTCCATTCGGGATCGCAATGGGCTGTTAAGAGACTACTACATCAACCGAGTTACAATACTCGACAAGAAAATCGTCAATGATTATTTCGACCAACTGGTAGCGACCGTCGATACGGTGATGCCGCCACAACCTCTGGTCGGTATGAGGGTCCGGGACTTACGTACCGCTTACGAACTTAAAATCAATCGAGTGATTGACGACATTGACGCGCAGACGACAAGCCTCAACGAAATCATTGCGGGGCTGATTTACGATAATGTCTTGTTGGCCGCAACCATTATAAGTCTGGTGGTGCCTCCCGTCGGCTTGTTGGTTACCGCCGTTGAAGTGAGTAAAAGCTTCTACGATGGTGTAAAGGCTCAATATTATGGCGATTACGATGCGTCGTTTACCCACTTCAAAGACGCTCTTGTAGGTCTCGCGACACTGGGTAAGGGGACTTTGGGCGGGGAGAAAGTTACGAAGGTGCAGAAAGGCTTGATTCACTTGATGGGCGAAGCGAAGTCTGTGGTGAGTCTGGCTGCCAAGGTTACGGGGCAGAAGCTGGGGCATGAGCGCCTTCTGGAAATTGTCCAGCAGGTACTTGATGAAGAAAATGCCAGCAGGAGCAAAACTTCGCTGATTTGATTCAAGGTTGGTGAATGCCCGTCTGATAATGAGTTGAATCAGGCGGGTCGAATGTGTTCATACCCCATCCGCCAACTCACGGCCCGTGTCGCCGCCAGCAATCGCTGCGCCGCCGGGCCGTTTTCGTCAGCGTGAAACAGTGAGGTCGGGCCGACAATGGTCAAGACCGCCGCCACGTTCCCCACCGCGTTGAATACCGGTGCCGACAAGGCGTCCACCCCCGGCATCAATAACCCATGCACATGATGCAGGCCACGTTCGCGGATCTGTTCGCACAACTCCGCATACGCCTGATCATTCGCCAAGGCGTGGTCGGCAGTGTCTTTCAGTTCCTGATCGCGCAAGTCCACGGTTTCGCGCTTGGGTAGAAACGCGCCAAACACCAGGCCGGTGGACGAGCTGAGCAACGGCAGCACCGAACCCAATTGCGTCACCACCGTCACCGCACGCACCGCCGGTTCGATGTGCACCACGGTCGCGCCTTGATTGCCCCATACCGCCAGAAAGCAGGTTTCGTTCAGTTCATCGCGCAACTCGGCCAAGGGCAGGGCGGCGACTTTCAGCACGTCCATACTGTTGAGGGCGGCGAGGCCGACGCGCAAGGCTTCACGGCCCAGGCCGTAGTGATTAGTCGCTGCGTTTTGTTCGGCAAAACCGCTGGCGATCAGCGCCTGCAAATAACGATGGACCTTGCTCGCTGGCATCTGCACGTGTTCGGCCAGGCGCGACAATGAGGTCGAGGGCGACAACTCGGCCAGGGCCTTGAGGATGTCGGTACCGACCTCGGCCGAGCGGACTTTCTGCTTATCGTTGTTGCGCGGCGTTTCCATGGAGGCGATGTGATCCCGGGACGAATGGGCGTCTTTATAGCTTGACGGTCAATACCAATCAAATTACGTTATGCGTAATCGAATTACGATAAAAATAACCCTGGCGTGCCGAGACCTCTGCAGCAGAGCGACAGGCCATTGCCTACTCCCTGTTCAGGAGGCTCCATGAACCTCGATTCAACGGCGCCAGCGCTGGCTTATCAGTCAGGCTTCGGCAACGAATTCAGCAGCGAAGCGTTGCCCGGCGCACTGCCCGTCGGCCAGAACTCCCCGCAAAAAGCCCCTTACGGCCTCTACACTGAACTGTTCTCCGGCACCGCGTTCACCATGGCCCGCAGCGAAGCGCGACGCACCTGGATGTACCGCATTCAGCCGTCGGCCAACCACCCGGCGTTCGTCAAACTGGAGCGGCAACTGGCCGGTGGTCCGTTGGGGGAAGTGACTCCCAATCGCCTGCGCTGGAACCCGTTGGACATCCCGACCGAGCCGACCGACTTCATCGACGGGCTGGTGAGCATGGCCGCCAACTCGGGCGCGGAAAAACCCGCCGGGATCAGCATCTACAGCTACCGCGCCAACCGTTCCATGGAACGCGTGTTCTTCAATGCCGACGGTGAACTGTTGCTGGTGCCCGAGCAGGGTCGCCTGCGCATCGCCACCGAACTGGGCCTGCTGGACCTGGAGCCGCTGGAAATCGCCGTGCTGCCGCGCGGTCTGAAATTCCGCGTCGAATTGCTTGACCCGCACGCTCGCGGCTACATCGCTGAAAACCACGGCGCACCACTGCGCCTGCCGGATCTGGGGCCGATCGGCAGCAATGGTCTGGCCAACGCGCGAGACTTCCTGACCCCCGTCGCGCATTACGAAAACCTCAAGCAACCGACCACCCTGGTACAGAAATTCCTCGGCCAGTTGTGGGGCTGCGAGCTCGATCATTCACCACTGAACGTGGTCGCCTGGCACGGCAATAACGTGCCTTACAAATACGACCTGCGCCGTTTCAACACCATCGGCACGGTCAGTTTCGATCACCCGGATCCCTCGATCTTCACCGTCCTGACCTCGCCGACCAGTGTCCACGGTCTGGCCAATCTGGACTTCGTGATCTTCCCGCCACGCTGGATGGTGGCCGAGAAAACCTTCCGGCCACCGTGGTTCCACCGCAACCTGATGAACGAATTCATGGGCCTGATCAAGGGCGAGTACGACGCCAAGGCCGAAGGCTTCTTGCCCGGCGGCGCGTCGTTGCACAGTTGCATGAGTGCTCATGGCCCGGATGGCGAAACCTGCACCAAGGCAATCAACGCTGACTTGGCGCCGGCGAAAATCGACAACACCATGGCGTTCATGTTCGAGACCAGCCAGGTGCTGCGCCCGAGCCGTTTCGCCCTGGATTGCCCGCAACTGCAAACCAATTACGACGCCTGCTGGGCCTCGCTGCCCGCCACTTTCGACCCGACCCGGAGATAACCCATGACTCAGACTTCCATCACTCGTAGCTGGGTTTCTTCCGCCAACGGACACGCTGATTTCCCACTGCAAAACCTGCCGCTGGGCGTGTTCAGCGTAAAAGGTTCGGCACCGCGCAGCGGTGTGGCCATTGGCGAACATATTTTTGATCTGGAAGCGGCACTGGACGCCGGCCTGTTCGACGGCCTGGCAAAAACCGCCGTAGAAGCCACCCGTGGCGGCCAGCTCAATGCGTTTTTCGAATTGGGCCGTGAGGCTCGCGTGGCGCTGCGCGAACGTCTGCTGGAACTGTTCGCTGAAGGCAGCACCCTGCATGGCAAGATCGAAGCCCAAGGCGCAAAACTGCTGCCACTGGCGGCGAATTGCGAGATGCACCTGCCGGCGAAAATAAACGATTACACCGACTTCTACGTCGGCATCGAGCACGCACAGAACGTCGGCAAACTGTTCCGTCCCGACAACCCTTTGCTGCCGAACTACAAGTACGTACCGATTGGTTATCACGGTCGTGCCTCGACCATTCGCACCTCCGGCACCGACGTTCGCCGCCCGAAAGGCCAGACCTTGCCGGCCGGTCAGACCGAGCCGACCTTCGGCCCGTGCGCACGCCTGGATTACGAACTGGAACTGGGCATCTGGATCGGCCCGGGCAACGAGATGGGCGACTCGATCGCCATTGGTGATGCGGCCGATCACATTGCCGGTTTCTGCCTGCTCAACGACTGGTCGGCGCGCGACATCCAGGCTTGGGAATACCAGCCGCTGGGGCCGTTCCTGTCAAAAAGCTTTATCACCAGCATCTCGCCGTGGGTAGTGACGGCCGAAGCGCTGGAGCCGTTCCGCCGTGCTCAGCCGGCACGTCCGGAAGGCGATCCACAGCCGTTGCCGTATCTGTTCGACAAGCGCGATCAAGCCGCAGGAGCGTTCGATATCGAGCTGGAAGTGCTGTTGCTCACCGAAGGCCTGCGCGAGCAAAAACTCCCGGCCCATCGCCTGACCCTCAGCAACACCAAACATATGTACTGGACCGTGGCGCAAATGGTCGCGCACCACAGCGTCAACGGCTGCCAGTTGCAGGCCGGTGACCTCTTTGGTTCGGGCACGTTATCGGGGCCGGAAAGCGGTCAATTCGGCAGCTTGCTGGAAATCACCGAAGGCGGGAAAAAGCCGATCGAGCTGGCGTCGGGCGAGGTGCGCAAATTCCTCGAAGACGGCGACGAAATCATCCTGCGCGCCCGTTGCAGCCGCGACGGTTTTGCCTCCATCGGTTTCGGCGAATGCCGTGGCAAAGTGATCGCGGCGCGCTAAGAGGATCCGGTCATGGAGCTTTATACCTACTACCGTTCGACGTCGTCGTACCGGGTGCGCATCGCGTTGGCGCTCAAGAGCCTGGATTACCAGGCCCTGCCGGTCAACCTGATCGCACCGCCAGGTGGCGAGCATCGGCAAGCGCCGTATCTGGCCATCAACCCACAAGGGCGCGTGCCGGCCTTGCGAACCGATGAAGGCGAACTGTTGATCCAGTCACCGGCGATCATCGAGTACCTGGAGGAACGTTATCCACAGGTGCCGTTGCTGTCCAAAGACCTGGCCGCGCGCGCTCACGAGCGTGGTGTTGCGGCGGTAATCGGCTGCGACGTGCATCCGCTGCATAACGTCAGCGTGCTCAACAAGCTGCGGCAGTTGGGCCACGATGAACCGCAGGTGGTGGAGTGGATCGGGCACTGGATCAGCCAGGGGCTGGCGACGGTGGAGCAGTTGATCGGTGATGACGGTTACTGCTTTGGCAACGAACCGGGCTTGGCGGATGTGTATCTGATCCCGCAGCTCTATGCCGCCGAACGTTTCAATATTTCGCTTGAGGCGTATCCACGGATTCGCCGAGTGGCGGCGTTGGCAGCTACGCATCCGGCGTTCATCAAGGCGCATCCGGCGAATCAGCCCGATACGCCATGAGTCGTAAGCGCCTGTGTTCTCGTCAGCGAGCCCGAGCCTGGATCATGCGCAACCCCCAACCAGTGACATAGGTCCCGTCCGGTTGTTCCAGTGTGCTGATTGACGTGCTTAAACGTTCCTTCAATTGCACTCTGGCGGCCGGGGTCAACCGGTCGATGTCGTAAGTCTCGCTGAGCGATTGCCAGAGTTCGGCGAAGTCTGGCTGCCAGGACACGTCGATGTCTTCAAAGGTCACGGCCTCAAAATCCTTGTTGAACAACTCCAGCCAACCGGTTTCAGTGCGCATGCGCGGATCACCCATCGGCAAATGCGCCAGGGCATCTTGCGCGGCGACTTCGCGAAACACCTGCGAATAGGTTTCTCCCACTGGCCCCAGGAGAAAACCGCGACCGACGATGGCGACAACGGTGCCTTCCTTGCGGAGCACTCGGTGTATTTCGCCAAGCACCCTTTCTATGTCATCCATCAACATCAGCGCGAGATGCGAGACTACGACGTCGACACTGGCGGTAGTGATTGACAACGCCTGGGCGCGCTCCTTGAGGAGGCGAACATCGTTCGGCAGCTTCGAACGGGCCACATCCAATTCAGTTTGGCTCATGTCCACACCGATCAGGTGCAGGCGGCCGGGGCAAAGTTCGTCGAGTAGCTTGAGCAAGTAACCGTTGCCGCAAGCCAGATCCAGTACGGTCAAGGGGGAAGACGAGGGGAGGAGTGTTGCGGCCAGTGCCGCGTAAGACGATTCATGCCGGTCGCTGCGCAAATGGGCAAATGCTGCGCTGGTGGTGCCAGGTCGGCGTTGGTGGAAGTCCTCGAAGAAACGTTCCGCAGGGGAAGGGGAGTACATGGCGGCTTCATCCAGATGACGAAAAAATGCAGAGCGCCAGTGGAGCACCCATGGCGTCAATGCACAATCGAGTTGGGCGGCAAATGCCCCAGTCGTTCAGTCAGGCGAATCCGCTGGATCGGGTCATCACTGAGCAGCAGCGCATGCTCCAGGTCGAAACGCTCGGCGTTCGGGCAATCCAGCCGTTGATAGAGGCTGGCCCGGGCGAGGTAATCGGCGGCGTTGGCGTTGCCCAGTGCCAGCACGCGTTCAGCGTCGATCAAGGCGCCGATGTAGTCATCGTGGGCAAGGTGCAACTGACGCAGATTGCGTGACAGCCGTTGCAGCATCTGCACCGGGTCGGCGGTCAGCATGTGCTCGGCGTTGAGTTGCATGTTCGGGCCGTACTGGCGTTGCAGCAGTTCACGGCAATCATTGGGGTACAAGCGGCGGCCACCGCAGGGGTCCAGCAGATGATCGGCGCCCGGCACCCGCAGCAGGAAATGGCCGGGGAAATTGACCCCGACCAAAGGGATCTCCAGGCGCTTGGCCAACTCCAGTGCGATCAGCCCCAGGGACAACGGCTGGCCGCGCCTGAGTTCCAGCACTTTGTTGAGCAGGGCCACTTGCGGGCGCAACGGGGTGAAATCGTCCTGGGCGAACCCCAGGTCATTCATGCGCCGCAGCAGCGGCTGGGCCAGTTCGCTCACCGGCAGCATCGGCAAGCCATGGCTGACCCGCTGTTGCAGGTCTCGGAAGTCTGCCAGCACTTTCTCGGGATCCACCTCTTTGTCATGTTCGGCCGCCATCCACAGCGCGGCCTCGAACAGCGCGGGTGGTGATCGTTGCAGGCAGTCAAAAAAACGTTGGCGCGGCGTCATCGAAATCTCCGGGCAATGCCTCGTTTTAGCCCCGTCGCCGGCATTCGTCCAGTACCGCACACATGAGGTCGCAGGTTATGCCCGAAAGCCTGCAATGCAGCGCCGCTTATTCCGGTGCGCTTCTGCAAATTTTGGGCGCAAGCCTATACTGGCGACTACAAGAAGTGATTCGGGAGCCCGACGATGTTCGCTCTCATGCAAAGCACTCGCCTTGAATCGCTGCATCTGAGCGTCGACCCGGTCACCGGGTTGAAGGCGGTCATTGCCATTCATAGCAGCCGCCTGGGGCCTGCCCTGGGGGGATGTCGTTACCTTGCCTATCCCAGCGACGAGTCTGCGGTCGAGGATGCCATTCGCCTGGCGCAGGGCATGAGTTACAAAGCTGCGTTGGCCGGCCTGGCGCAGGGCGGCGGGGTGGCGGTAATTGTTCGACCGGTCCATGTGGAAAACCGCGCGGCGCTGTTCGAAGCCTTCGGCCGCTGCATCAATCAGCTCGACGGGCGCTACATCACGGCGATCGACAGCGGCACCTCGGTGGCGGACATGGATTGCATCGCCCAACAGACCCAACACGTCACCAGCACCACCTCGGCGGGCGACCCCGCGCCACACGCTGCGATGGGGGTGTTCACCGGCATCCGTGCCACCGCCATGGCCCGTCTGGGCAGCGATAACCTCGAAGGCCTGCGAGTGGCCATCCAGGGGCTGGGTAACGTCGGTTATGCCTTGGCCGAACAGCTGCATGCGGCCGGTGCCGAACTGCTGGTCAGCGACATTGATCATGGCAAGGTGCAATTGGCGATGGAGCAATTGGGCGCTCACCCGATCGCCAATGACGCGTTGCTCAGTACACCGTGCGACATTCTCGCGCCCTGCGGCCTGGGCGGTGTGCTCAACAGCCACAGCGTGACGCAACTGCGCTGCTCGGCAGTGGCCGGTTCTGCGAACAATCAGCTGACCCATCTGGAAGTCGCCGATCAACTGGAGCGGCGCGGCATTTTGTATGCGCCGGATTACGTGATCAATTCCGGCGGGCTGATCTACGTTTCACTCAAACACCGTGGCGAAGAGCTCACAACCATTACCGCCCACCTGTCGAAAATCGCCTCGCGGCTGACCGAAGTCTTCGCCCATGCCCAGGCGGAAAAACGCTCTCCGGCACGGGTGGCGGACGAGTTGGCGGAAAAAGTGCTGTACCGCTGAGCCATGCCTTTACTGCAGACATGAAAAAGGCCCTGAGTCCATTGGACTCAGGGCCTATTCAATTCGGGCATTGTTTACTTCGGTGTCTTGGCGGCTTTGGCTGGCTTGGTCGGCGCAGCGGCTTCACCCTCTTCGACCGGTTCAACCTTTTCAACCACTTCAACCGGCGCATTCAGCAGTTCGGACAATGCGTCCGGCTGGCTCTTGAATGCCTTGGCAAATACATCGCGATTCTTCGCCATGTAGATCCCGGCTTCTTCCACTTGCTGTTCGGTCAGGGACGGAACGGCTTTCTGCAACACTTCAGCCAGCAATTCAGCCAGTTCGAGCATTTTGTCATGACGGTCAGCTTCGGCTTTATCCATGAACAAGCGCTCCAGATCTCGGCTGCTGCGGTATACCACTTCGACGGCCATTCACCACCTCACATGCCTTCACATTAGTTGTCTGTTTCGACCACTGTATTTATATACAGCGAAAAGGATAAGCGAATCCCTGCGCTTTGGGTAGTGGCTTTTTAATGTAGACCGAAATCAGCATTTGTCAGTTAAACCGTGTTGCTCCCTTCGCGGGCAAGCCTCGCTCCTACAGGTTGATGTGATCTGTAGGAGCGAGGCTTGCC
>NZ_JASCOM010000599.1:0-255 GCF_029959925.1 Pseudomonas sp. PS02303 | reverse complement strand
CCTGCACCCGGATCGGTGCGATTCACTCGGTGGTGTTCGGTGGTTTCTCGCCGGAAGCCCTGGCCGGTCGCATCATCGACTGCAAATCCAAAGTGGTCATCACCGCTGACGAAGGCATTCGTGCCGGTAAGAAGATCCCGCTCAAGTCCAACGTCGATGACGCGCTGACCAACCCGGAAACCAGCAGCATCCAGAAAGTCATCGTGTGCAAGCGCACCGGTGGCAACATCAAGTGGAACCAGCATCGCGACATCT
>NZ_JASCOM010000598.1:0-255 GCF_029959925.1 Pseudomonas sp. PS02303 | reverse complement strand
CCTGCACCCGGATCGGTGCGATTCACTCGGTGGTGTTCGGTGGTTTCTCGCCGGAAGCCCTGGCCGGTCGCATCATCGACTGCAAATCCAAAGTGGTCATCACCGCTGACGAAGGCATTCGTGCCGGCAAGAAGATCCCGCTCAAGTCCAACGTCGATGACGCGCTGACCAACCCGGAAACCAGCAGCATCCAGAAAGTCATCGTGTGCAAGCGCACCGGTGGCAACATCAAGTGGAACCAGCATCGCGACATCT
>NZ_JASCOM010000597.1:0-255 GCF_029959925.1 Pseudomonas sp. PS02303 | reverse complement strand
AAATCGACGACGCGAAGGGTGGCAACTACGAGAAGCTGGACATCGACGGCAAGTCGGCAGACACCTCGATTACTGATTCCGCAGACACCACCACCGTCAGCCTGAGCGCTACCGACTCGGTCGCGGAGGGCGGTTCGATTGTCTATACCGCGACGTTGACCAATGCTGCCGGCACCCCGGTCACTGTGAACCTGTCGAACGGTGCCGTGATCACCATCGCGGCCGGCGCGACGGTCGGCTCCGTGACGGTCAAGG
>NZ_JASCOM010000596.1:0-255 GCF_029959925.1 Pseudomonas sp. PS02303 | reverse complement strand
AGTCGGTAGCGCTCAGGCTGACGGTGGTGGTGTCTGCGGAATCAGTAATCGAGGTGTCTGCCGACTTGCCGTCGATGTCCAGCTTCTCGTAGTTGCCACCCTTCGCGTCGTCGATTTTCACGCTCAGCGAACCACCGCCCGCCAATGCGTCGTTTGGCGTTATGAAGTCCACACTGGCGCTGCTCGAGCCGACCGGAATGGTGATGGTCTGGCCGTTGGACAAGGTCACGACAACCGGCGAGCCGGTCACCGGAG
>NZ_JASCOM010000595.1:0-255 GCF_029959925.1 Pseudomonas sp. PS02303 | reverse complement strand
ACTACCGCCCGGGCGAAGTTTACTGGTGCACCGCCGACGTCGGCTGGGTCACTGGCCACAGCTATATCGTCTACGGCCCATTGGCCAACGGCGCGACCACGCTGCTGTTCGAAGGCGTGCCGAACTACCCGGACATCACCCGGGTGGCGAAGATCGTCGACAAGCACAAGGTCAACATCCTCTACACCGCACCGACCGCGATCCGCGCGATGATGGCGTCGGGTCAAGCCGCTGTTGAAGGTGCTGATGGCAGCA
>NZ_JASCOM010000594.1:0-255 GCF_029959925.1 Pseudomonas sp. PS02303 | reverse complement strand
CTGCTCCAGCTCCAGGACTTCTGCCACCGTCAAACCGTTGTACTGCGGATGTACAAGTTCGGCCCAGAGCGTACGACAGCGTTGGCCGAGCCAGACGTTCAGCTCCTCGAAGGTATGGAACATGCAGCTTTGAGCATCGAGCCAGATTCGTCTCCGGCTGTCCTGCACGTTCTTTTCGACGATGCCTTTCTCCCAGCCAGAGGCCACGTTGCAGAAGTCCGGATCGAACAGATAGTGCGCGCACATCACGGAAAA
>NZ_JASCOM010000593.1:0-255 GCF_029959925.1 Pseudomonas sp. PS02303 | reverse complement strand
CTACGACCGGCTCCGTACGACCGATGAGGAGAATCGCAATGCGTGACCTGATGACTGAACTCAAAGAACTGCGCCTGCACGGCATGGCCAGTGCTTGGGAAGAACTGGTATCTCAAGGAACAGCGTCGACGGCTTCATCGAAATGGCTGCTGGAACATCTGCTTCAGCAGGAACATGCGGATCGCGCGGTGCGCTCGGTGAATCATCAGATGAACATGGCAAAACTCCCCATGCACCGTGACTTAGCTGGCTTTG
>NZ_JASCOM010000592.1:0-255 GCF_029959925.1 Pseudomonas sp. PS02303 | reverse complement strand
GCTGGATCACCTCCTTAATCGACGACATCAGCTGCTCCATAAGTTCCCACACGAATTGCTTGATTCATTGAAGAAGACGATAAGAAGCAGCCCGAAATTGGGTCTGTAGCTCAGTTGGTTAGAGCGCACCCCTGATAAGGGTGAGGTCGGCAGTTCGAATCTGCCCAGACCCACCAATTTTGTGTGGGAACCTGTAGAAATACGGGGCCATAGCTCAGCTGGGAGAGCGCCTGCCTTGCACGCAGGAGGTCAACG
>NZ_JASCOM010000591.1:0-255 GCF_029959925.1 Pseudomonas sp. PS02303 | reverse complement strand
CATGTGTTAGGCCTGCCGCCAGCGTTCAATCTGAGCCATGATCAAACTCTTCAGTTCAAACATCTTTGGGTTTTTAAGAAACCCTAAACTTGGCTCAGCAATCGTTGGTTACATCTTTGATTTCTCGTGGAGTAACTTGTGATGCTGATAATCTTGTTGACTATCAGTCTGACTCCACAAGCACCCACACGAATTGCTTGATTCAGTTGTTAAAGAGCGGTTGGTTAAGATCTTTCGTCTCAACCGAGGCGCGCA
>NZ_JASCOM010000590.1:0-255 GCF_029959925.1 Pseudomonas sp. PS02303 | reverse complement strand
CCGCCCCCCCCCCCCCCCCCCCCCCCCCCCCCCCCCCCCCCCCCCCCCCCCCCCCCCCCCCCCCCCCCCCCCCCCCCCCCCCCCCCCCCCCCCCCCCCCCCCCCCCCCCCCCCCCCCCCCCCCCCCCACCCCCCCCCCCCCCCCCCCCCCCCCCCCCCCCCCCCCCCCCCCCCCCCCCCCCCCCCCCCCCCCCCCCCCCCCCCCCCCCCCCCCCCCCCCCCCCCCCCCCCCCCCCCCCCCCCCCCCCCCCCCCCC
>NZ_JASCOM010000058.1:0-29384 GCF_029959925.1 Pseudomonas sp. PS02303 | reverse complement strand
GCTTGCTCCCGCTGGGCCGCGAAGTGGCCCCCTTATCCATGAAAAGAAGGGGACTGCTGCGCAGTCCAGCGGGAGCAAGCTCCCTCGCCACAGTATTTTGATCGACTGGGTGCGGCGTTATCGCGTCAGGGGCTACTCGATCTCAATCGGCCCTCTAGTCCCGGCATCACTGTCCATCCAGTAATCCTCCCCCGTCAGCCGTCGATCACCTTGAATCGTGAAGGTGATCTTTCCCTGCTTGAATTGCAGCGCGCCATCGGTGCGCTTCGCGTTGACCCGTTTGCCGTCCACCCAGACCTGTTCCTTGGCATCGATACGAATCGTGGCAACGGTCGCGCCGGCCTCGCTCTTCGCGACCCATTGCCCGGCATAAGGTGTCTGGGTGCTTGCGCTGTCCGCCGCTGGGTTGGTAAACCCGGCCTTGGCGTTTTCCGCTTTGCTCTTGTGGATATCGCAGCCCTGAAGTTCGCTCACTTGGGTGCAACCGGATTGCTCGAGTTGTTTGCGGTATTTGTCATTGATCGCGTGGGCGGGGAATTGCACCAGCATCAATAGGGCCAGCGTTGGCAGGATAATTTTGTTCATCAATTCTCTCCTTCGATCAGCGCCTTTTCGCGCCCCTGGATAATTCACTGTAGTCCGAACCCGGTACTCGGTTACACGGGCAACACCACCAACGCCTCCAACCCGCCCTTCGACCGATTCCGCAGTTTCAATTCCCCGCCATGCTCCAACACTATCGCCCGCGCCGCCGATAATCCCAAGCCCACACCGCCGGTGCTTTTGTTGCGTGATCCTTCCATGCGAAAGAACGGCACAAACACTTGTTCAAGGCTGGCCTGCGGAATACCCGGCCCGCGATCCAGTACTTTGATCCGCACTTCCCCAGCATCAGCAATCAACTCAATTGCCGGCTCACTGCCGTACTTGATCGCGTTATCCAGCAGATTGGTCATCACCCGCTTAAGCCCCAGCGGCCGCCCGAAATACACCCACCGCGTCGGCCCGACGTAGGCGATCTCAACCCCCTGATCCCGGTAATCATCCAGCAACGTTTGCAGCAACTCGGCCAGATCAAACTGGGTCGCCGGTTCAAGCCGCGCATCATCCCGGAAGAATTCCAGCGCCGAGTTGATCATCGCCTGCATTTCATCCACATCACGAAACAGCCGCTGCTGTTGCTCGCTGTCTTCGATGAATTCCCCGCGCAAACGCATCCGCGTCAAGGGCGCGCGCAGGTCGTGGGAGATGGCGGCGAGCATTTGGGTGCGGTCGCGAATGAAGTGTTGCAGTTGGGCCTGCATGGCGTTGAACGCGAGGATCGCCTGGCGGATTTCCTGAGGGCCTAGCGGTTCGATCGGCGGGGCGCGGAAGTCCACGCCGAAGCGTCGGGCGCCTTCGGCGAAGTGTTGCAAAGGTGTGGCGAGGCGACGGGTGGCGATCAGCGCGACCAGGGCGGTGGAGATCAGCACCAGCAGGATGACGATCAGGTAACGCGGCGCTTCGTCCAGGCCCCAGCTGCGCGAGGGGGCGGAGAACATGACCCAGGTCGCGTCCGGCAGCTGGATCAGCAGCGCATAACGGGCGTCCGCCGAGGGCTCCGTCCAGTCGGCCGGCTCGTAGGTCTGGATTCGTGCGGCAAACTTAAGCAACGGATGCAGGATGGTCGAGCCGATTTCGGAATCCAGGTCCTCCACCGTCGGCAGATTGAGCTCACGTCGATCAAGGTGCCAACTGACGATGAAGCCCTCATCGCTGACGGCGTGCGCCAGTTGGCTGCGCAGCGGCGCCGGGGCGGCCTGGATGATGCGGGTGATGGCGGCCATTTTGTCCAGCAACCCGGTTTCGGTCAGCGGTGGGCGCGCCCACACCCCCGCCAGTTGGATAAACAGCCCGTTGAGCGCCAATGAAATCAGCATCGCCAGAATGATGGTCAAGGCGATCCAGCGCGCCACCGTGTCCCGGCGAATCCGCTTCAACCAGCTCATCGCCGGGTCACGCTGGGGGTGAACAGATAACCGCCATTGCGCACCGTGCGAATCATCGCCGGGCGTTTGGTGTCGGATTCGAGCTTGCGTCGCAGGCGGCTGACTTGCACATCGATGCTGCGATCAAACGCGTCATGGCAATGCCCCCGCGCCAGGTCCAGCAACTGCTCGCGGGTGAGGATGCGTTGGGGGTGTTCGACGAAGACCAGCAGCAAGTCGAACTCACCGGCCGACAGCGGGATCATCACGTTGTCCGGTGAGCGCAGTTCACGGCGGGTGACGTCGAGGTGCCAGTCGGCGAAGTCGATCAGCGGCCGTGGGCGCTCCGTCACGACCGGCCGGCGTTCGTCCACGCGCCGCAGCACGGCGCGCACCCGGGCCAGCAGCTCGCGGGCGTCGAAAGGTTTGGTCAGGTAATCATCGGCGCCGAGTTCGAGGCCGACGACCCGGTCGCTGAGTTCGCCCATGGCGGTCAGCATGATCACCGGCATGGCGTAGCGAATCCGCAGTTGCTGACACAGGATCAATCCGCTGTCCCCCGGCAACATCACATCAAGAATGATCAGGTCCGGCGGCTGGCGCTCGATGGCCGCCCACAGCGACGCGCCGTCGGTGGCGACCTCGACGCTGTAGCCGTGCTGCACGAAGAATTTTTTCAGCAGATCGAGGACTTCAAGGTCGTCGTCCACAATTAAAAGGCTGTTCACCGAAGGTCACTTAAGGGGCGAATGGAGCCGCCATCTAAAACCATTCCCGCCAGCGCGTCATATATTTCAATCCTGCAATAAAGCGTCAGCACCGCAATAAACCAGACATCTTTGTGCAAGGCCTGGGGCTCAGCATCTCGGCGAATTCCTCCCGAGACTTGCGTCCATGTTGCCTTTCAAATGTGCTCCCTGGCTGGTCCGCAACACGTCGATGGCCGTGCTGGCCGCCGGGCTGGCGGGTTGCAGCAGCCAACCGCCGGCGTCCGCCACCGTGACGTGTGCCGAAATCAGCTATTCGGTGTACGACCCGGCGGAACCGTTCAACCGCGGTGTCTTTGCCTTCAATCGGGTGGCCGATGACTATGCCCTGGCGCCGGTCGCCCGTGGCTATCGGTACTTGCCGGACTTTTTCCAGACCGGTGTGCACAACTTTGTCGCGAACTTTGGCGAGCCCAAGGTCTTTATCAACGACCTGCTGCAAGGCAACCCGATGCGCTCGGTCAACACGTTGGGACGTTTCGCGCTCAATACCACCGTGGGCGTGGTGGGCTTGATCGATGTGTCCGGCATGGCCGGCATCCCGCGTCACAAAGCAGATTTCGGCCAGACCTTCGGCGTGTGGGGCATCGGCAACGGTCCGATCGTCGAGCTGCCCTTGTTCGGCACCTCGAACAGCCGCGATGCAGCCGGGCGAGTGCTGAGTTTTGTGGTCGATCCGTTCGGCAGCAACAGCGATACCGTGGACACGCTGTCCACGATCAACACGGTCGGCGGCATCGTCGATGGTCGAGCCGAAGCATTACCGCTGACCGACAGCCTGCAAAAATTGCCGGATTACTACAGCGCCTTGCGCAACGTGGTCGCCGAGCATCGAGCCGCGTATGTGGAAGATGGCAAACAAGGCTCAGCGCAAACAACCCAACCTCAATGCGAAGGAGTACCGACCGATGGTTTCTGAAAGCAATCATTTGACGCTGCAACAGCGAGTGACCCGGCACGACGCGGTTAATGTGCACTGCCGGGAAATCACCCTGCGCCTGTCACCGGACTGCCGCCAACTGGTGCTCAGCCGCTACACCGAACACTACGGCCCGGCGGTGGTGCGCTGGATCGAGCGCAGTCATACGGTGTCGCTGAGCGAGCTGTTTCGCTGGTTGGTGGCCAATGGGGAAACCAGTGTCACGAGGGGGGACAGCCTTTCGCTGCCTTGATGAATCGCCCATCTCACTTCAACACCACGCCACTGATTTGCTATCGTGCACGCCATCGCCCCACCTCAAAGAACAATGGACGCCATTGTTACCAAGGAAGAATGAATGGTTCTCGTCGCAATATTGGTGTTCTTGGCTGCGTCAGCGGGGATCTGGTTCTGGATAGTGAGGAACCGTGGCAGCTTGTATCTGTGGTTCGCCAACCTGGCAGGTGCTCTGGCCAGTTTGATTGTCGCGACGATCGTGCTGATGTTCATGAGCCCCGATGAGACAAAAACACGACCTGCTTACTTTCTCTATACGATCATGGCGACCTTTGGCGTCTTCTTCGGGACATGGCTCTTCACAGTCGCCAGGTTCAAGCAGGATGAGTATCCGGTCGGGCGCCATTTGATAGCCGGAGCTTGCAGCCTGGTGACGGCATTCCTGACGTTTGTGATATGCGCAGTGATCATTGATGGCAAATGAGCACTGCCCGACTCGGCTTTACAATTTCAGCAGCAAGCCAGTAGCCATCAGATAATCCCGGGCGCTGGCTGCGCTATCATCGCGCGCTCTGTGCACCAAGAGTCTTGAACCTGCATGTCCATGTCTTCGCCATTCCCCGACAGCCATCGCTCTCTGCCACCGGTCCTTGCCGGCCCGCTGTTGCGGCGTCTGGAGCCCACGCGTCTGGTGCTCTGGCTGGTGGGAACCCGAGCCTTGTCGCTGACCTTGCGCCTGCAAGGTGTCGGTGACATTCGCCTCGATGCCGGGCAATGCACGGTCATTCCGGTGGGCAAGCATGCCTTCGTCCACCTGATCGATGTACCACTGGCGACCGCCCTGCCCTGCGACACCCTGATCGACTATGACTTGCTGATAGATGACGCGGCGACCGGTATTGCCGACTGGGCGCCTCATCTGCTGTACGGCGAAGCCCGTTGCCCGAATTTTGTTTTGCGTTCGCGCATTGATCAGTTGATGCACGGTTCCTGCCGTAAACCTCACCACCCGGCAGCCGACGGTTTGCTGTGCGTCGATCGTTTTCTGGCGACAGAACATGCCGCGACGGAGCGCCCGGCCCTGCTGATGATGAGCGGCGATCAGGTGTACGCCGACGATGTCGCCGGTCCGATGTTGCGGGCGATCCATGCGCTGATCACTCAACTGGGGCTGTTCGAAGAACGCCTCGAAGGTGCGGTGGTCAGCGACAGCGCCAAACTCTACGAACACCCTGCCAGTTATTACCATCGTGCGGATTTGTTGCCGGCGCTTGAGAGCAACAAAACCTTGCGCGAGCGATTTTTCGGCGGAGCGCGCAAGCCGATTTTCACCAGCAGCAGTGCCGACAATCACCTGGTGACATTCGCTGAAGTCATGGCCATGTACCTGCTGGTCTGGTCGCCGACTCCCTGGACGCTGATCGCGCCACAACCGCCAGCGCTGACGCCCGAAAGACGCAAGCGTTATGCCCTTGAACAGACGCGTATCGATGACTTCAAGGTGGGCCTGGGGGATGTCGCGCGGGCCATGGCGCATCTGCCGTGCCTGATGATTTTCGACGACCATGACATTACCGATGACTGGAATCTGTCCGCGCAATGGGAGGAAACGGCCTACGGCCATCCGTTCTCCAAGCGCATCATCGGCAACGCGCTGCTCGCCTACATGCTGTGCCAGGGCTGGGGCAACAACCCGGATGCGTTCGGCGACGTGCTGGAAAAAGCCCGATTATTGAGTGCCACGGGGCACGACGATTATCTCGACAGCGACGTCCAGGACGCTCTGATCGATGATCTGCTCGGCTTTCAACACTGGCATTACGTGCTGCCGACCACTCCGGCGCTGGTTGTCATCGACACCCGCACCCGACGCTGGCGCAGCGAGATGAATCTCAAGCAACCCTCGGGTCTGCTGGACTGGGAAGCGCTCAGCGAACTGCAACAGGAACTGCTCGATCACCCGTCGGCGATCATTGTTTCGCCAGCGCCGATCTTCGGCGTCAAACTGATCGAAACCGTGCAACGCGTCTTCAGCTGGTGCGGTTATCCGCTGCTGGTCGACGCGGAAAACTGGATGGCCCATCGCGGCGCGGCCCAGGTGATCCTGAACATTTTCCGACACTCGCGCACACCGGGTAACTACGTGGTGCTGTCGGGCGATGTGCATTATTCCTTCGTCTACGAAGTCCTGATCCGACACCGCCAGGCCGGTCCGAGGATCTGGCAGATCACCAGCAGCGGCATCAAAAACGAATTCCCGCCCACGCTGCTCGAATGGTTCGACCGCCTCAATCGCTGGCTCTACTCGCCGCGCTCGCCGCTCAATTGGCTGACCAAACGCCGTCGCATGCGCATCATCCCGCACATCCCTGAACATGCCGAAGCGGGTGAACGGCTGTGGAATTCGGCAGGGATCGGCCAAGTGTTCTTCAATGAAAAGGGACAGCCGCAGGAAATCTTTCAGCACAATTCAAACGGTGCACCAAAGACGCGGATGATTGCGCCCGACACAGACGACTGAACGTGTAAGCCACCATGAACCTCACCCGAACCCTGATCATCGGCAACTCTGGCGCGGGCAAAAGCTGGCTGGCTAAACGACTGGCCGAACATCTTCATGCGCCGTGGATCGATCTTGATCGGGTTCACTGGGTGTCGGATGAAAGCAGCATCGCCCGCTCTCGCTCCGAAGCATTGGGCATGGCGCGCGTGCTGGCCGATGAAGAGCGCTGGGTGATTGAGGGTGTTTACGGCTGGATCGTCAGCGAACTGATCAACCGTGCAACAGCGCTGGTCTGGCTGTGTGTTGACGACGAAAGCTGCGTCGCCAATATTCGTCAGCGAGAAAACCGGCAGGACAACGACGAATTGCTGATCGCGTTGCTGGAATGGGCCGGCAGTTATCGTGTTCGCAAAGACTCCAGCGGGTTTTCCGCACACCGGCAGCTGTTCGAAGGGTTCAGCGGTTCAAAAATCAGACTCAGGGATCGAGGTGAAATCGTGGCCTTCGTGAACACTCTTCCCGACTCATCTCACAGCGTTTGAAAAAGGATTGGTATGTTTGCACGGAGCAAGTTAGTCCCCGAACTGATGGTCACCGACATCAAGAAAAGCCTGAATTTCTGGACCTCGCTAATCGGTTTCAAGATTGCCTACGAGCGCCCTGAAGCGGGTTTCGCCTACCTCGATAACAACGGCGTGCAAATCATGCTGGAGCAATACGCTCCAGACGAAGGCCAGTGGATGACCGGAGCATTGGAAGCGCCGTTTGGCCGGGGCATCAACTTTCAGATCACTGTTGATCTCGTCGAGCCGATACTCCAACGATTGGCCGAAGTTGAATGGCCGCTGTTTCGTCCCTGCGCCGATGTCTGGTATCGCGCTGATGCGGTGGAGGTCGGGCAACGTGAATTTCTGGTTCAGGACCCGGATGGGTATCTGGTTCGGTTGGTGGAGAGTTTGGGGGAGCGGGTGTGTTTGTCCGTAGATCGGATCGCGGGCAAATCGGATTAGGATTACACCGGTCTCGGAAACGTCTTGAAGAAGCTTCGGCGATACTCAGTGCAAGCGTAGACACATCGTCTGCGTAACGACCACTCGGAGGTATCGCCTTGTCAACCTGTACTCATTTCTGTACGTTCTTTGCATCGAGCGAGGACTACAACATGCAAACTATCAACTACACCACCGCACGGGCCCATCTGGCCGAAACCATGGATAGGGTCAATGAAGACCGTGCGCCGTTGCTGGTTACTCGCCAGAAAGGCGAACCCGTAGTGATGATGTCTCTGGCGGAGTACAACGCTCTCGAAGAGACCGCCTATCTGCTGCGCTCCCCCGCCAATGCTGAGCGCCTGATCAAATCGATCAGCAACTTGCGTGCAGGGAAGACCCAATCCAGGCAACTCATCGAAGAATGAATATTGAGTTCACTCCCGAAGGTTGGGACGACTATTTATGGTTCCAACAAAATGACAAGGCCGGACTCAAACGAATCAACCTGCTCATCACAGCTATCCAGCGTGAACCATTCGACGGGCTCGGAAAGCCTGAGCCGCTCAAACACAATTTGAGCGGCTTTTGGTCACGTCGAATTACTGCTGAGCATCGTTTGGTCTACGAGGTCGATGAAGGTGAGATTCGCGTCGTGATGTGTAGATATCACTACTGAACACGATCTCAGGATGTTCTCATCGCCCGACAAACCCCTCTGACAATCATCTCCACTTCCCGCTCATCAATCGTCAGCGGTGGCAGCAGGCGGATGGTCTTGCCCCGTGTCACGTTGATCAGCAAGCCATGGTCGCGTGCGGCGATCAGGGTCAGGTCGCGGATCGGTTGCTTGAGTTCGATGCCGATCATCAAGCCTTGGCCACGAATCGCCAGGACGTTCGGGTCGTCGGCCAGTTCGGCGCGCAGTCTGACCAGCAGGCGTTCCCCCTGAAGCCCGGCGTTTTCCAGCAGACCTTGTTCTTCGATGATGTCCAACACCGTGCAACCGACCCGACACGCCAGCGGATTACCGCCGAAGGTGCTGCCATGGCTGCCGGGGGTGAACAGCTCGGCCGCTTTGCCCCGGGCCAGGCAGGCGCCAATGGGGATACCGTTGCCGAGGCCCTTGGCCAGGGTCATGACGTCCGGGACGATGCCTTCGTGTTGGAAGGCAAACCACTGGCCGGTACGACCGATGCCGGTCTGGATTTCGTCGAGCATCATCAGCCAGCCGCGCCGGTTGCACAGTTCTCGCACGGCTTTCAGGTAACCGGCAGGCGCCAGTTGGACGCCGCTTTCACCTTGAATCGGTTCCATCAGAATCGCCACGATGCGCGTGCCATGGGCTTGCCGCACTTTGTCCAGCGCGTTGAGGTCGCCGAAGGGCACTTTGACGAAGTCGCCGGGCAACTCGTTGAACCCCAGGCGCACGGCCGGGCCGTCGCTGGCGGATAAGGTGCCCAGCGTCCGGCCATGGAAGGCGTTTTCCATCACCACCACCAGCGGCTGCTCGACGCCTTTATGCCAGCCATAAAGCCGTGCGAGTTTCAGTGCGGTTTCATTGGCTTCGGCCCCGGAGTTGTTGAAGAACGCCCGCTCCATCCCAGACAACTGCGTCAGTTTCTGCGCCAACCGCTGCTGCCAGTCAATGCTGTAGAGATTGGAGGTATGCAACAGCAGCCCGGCCTGCTCGCTGATCGCCGACACGATTTTGGGATGAGAGTGGCCGACATTGGTCACCGCCACACCCGCCACCGCATCCAGATACTCACGTCCCGCCTGATCCCAAAGTCGAGTGCCCAGGCCTTTGCTGAAACTCAGGGCCAGGGGTTGGTAAGTGGTCATCAGGCAAGCGGCGGTCATGACATCAAGCTCCATCAATTGTCGGTGTTTTTGCAGTATGGTTAGCCACCTGAGCTGGATAAACGCTGCAACACTTCAATCATCTTAAAGCTGAGCTTGATAATGGATTTATTCCAGGCAATGACGGTTTACGTCAAAGTGGTCGAAGCCGGGAGCATGACGGCCGCCGCACAGCAGTGCGAAATGTCCACCACCATGGTCGGCAATCACCTCCGCGCGCTGGAGCAACGTCTGGGTGTGCGTTTGTTGAACCGGACGACGCGGCGCCAGCGTTTGACGGAGTTCGGCTCCGCCTATTACCAGCGCTGTCTGGAGGTGTTGGGATTGGTGGAGGATTCCGAGCGGCTGGCCGAACAAAGTCAGGACACACCGAGCGGGACCTTGCGCATCACGGCCCCGTTGACCTTCGGCACTGAAAAGCTTGCGCCGGCACTCAGCGAGTTCACCCTGCGTTACCCGCAAGTCAAGCTGGACGTGGTCCTCACCAACGGGCGGCCCGACCTTCTCGAAAACGGCCTCGACGTGGCGTTTCGCCTGGGCGCAATCGAACCGTCCAACCTGATCGCCCGCCCGCTCATCGACTACACGCTGACCATGTGCGCCTCGAAGTCTTATCTGGCACGCCGGGGCACACCGGAAAAACCCGAAGACTTGCAACAGCACGACTGCTTGTCCTTTGCCTACCCGGTCGGCGATGACTGGCAATCCGTGGAAAAGCAATGGCGGCTGAGCGGGCCGGAAGGCGAAGTCATGGTGGCCGTCAGAGGACCGATGCTGATCAACAGCTCGGCCGGGCTGCACCAGGCTGCTCGAACCGGGATGGGCATCGTGATGTTGCCCGATGCGCTGGTCGAGCAGGATCTGCTGAGCGGAAACCTGGTAGCGCTGATGCAAGACTATCGACTGCCCAGCCGGCCGATGCACCTGGTGTACGCCCAGGATCGCTACCGCTTGCCGAAATTGCGTCGCTTCGTCGACTTCGCCATGCAGATGTGGGCCAAGCACTAGCCGGGGCAATACACCATGCACTAATCTCCCGGCTGACGGGTCACTTTGATATCAGTGCAAGGAGAGCGGTGATGGGTGAGGCATCAAATATCGAGCCGTTGAAATTCAATGTGTCGGATTTGAACGAGGACATGCTGCACACCATTCTGGAACTGGTCAGTGACGGCATTTGGGACTGGAATGCCAACACCGGGTTCGTCTACCGCAATCCCGGGTGGTACGTGATGCTCGGCTATGCTCCGCACTCCCTGGACAACACCGTGTTTACCTGGGAAAACGTGATGCACCCCGACGATTACCCGCGGGTGATGGCGTTGTTTGATGCGTACCTGAATCAACACGCGGCGGGCTATCAAGCCGAGTATCGCTGCCGCAAGCAGGACGGCAGTTATATCTGGATCGAAGATCGCGGCTACGTGCTGGCACGCAATGCCGACGGATCGGTCGCGCGGATGGTCGGTGCGCACCGCAGCATCGAAGACAAGAAACGCCTCTTCGAGGAGATGGAACGGCGCAATCAATCCCTTGAAGCCATCGTCGAAGAACGCACCCGGGAGTTGTCGCGGGTCAATCAGCAGCTGCAAATTCAACTGGAAGAAAATCGCAAACTGGCGGAAACCGATGCGCTGACATCGATCGCCAATCGCTATCGCCTGGAAAAAACCCTGCCTCAGGAATGCGAGCGTGCCCAGCGCTTTCGCCAGCCGCTGTCATTGATCGCCATGGACATCGATGACTTCAAGAACATCAACGATCACTACGGCCATGCCCTGGGAGACGCGGCATTGGTGCAGGTCGTCAAGACCGTGAACCGCTGCGTGCGCTACGGCGATCTACTGGCCCGCTGGGGCGGTGACGAGTTCATCCTCATCCTGCCCAATACCTCGCTGGCCGACGCCCGATCCTTCGCCGAAAAAATCCGCCAAGGCCTCTCAAGCATGCCGCCTGTGGGTGAGTTCCAGGTGACCATGAGTTTCGGGGTGGTCCAGCGCTTCGAGGAAGAGCAAAAGACCGGCCTTTTGGCCAGGGCCGATCAGGCGCTGTATCGGTCGAAAGTGGCGGGCAAGAATGTGATTTCCGGGTGAGCGCCGTCCTGCATGTCCGCGATGTACTGCCCTCGGAAGCGGAATCCGTGCGGCTGTTTCTTGAGCAGAACGGATGGGCCCACCGCCTGGGATCAACTGAACGTTTTGCGCAGTTGATCGCCAGCTCCCAACGTACCGCGCTTGCCGTGAAAGATGCCCACATCGTCGGGTTTGCCCGTGGCATCACCGACAGCCTATCCAACGGTTATCTGTCTATGGTTGTCGTGTCCGGACAGCATCGACGTGAAGGCGTTGGCCGGGCGCTGGTCGAGCATGTCATGGGCGAGAACACCGACATCACCTGGGTTCTGCGCGCAGGCCGTGAAGGCGCTTCGGAATTCTTCTCGCGCCTGGGTTTTGAACCGTCGAGCATCGCGATGGAGCGCCCGCGCAGTCGATAGCCAAAACGCCCTTCACATCCCCGCCTTCACCAGCACCGGTTTCTCCTGATACCGATCCGGGTACAGCTGCTTCAGCTGCGCGACTTTCGGCAGGTCGTTGATCACGATGTATGGATACGTCGGGTGCTCGGTCAGAAAGTCCTGATGTTCCTCTTCCGCCGGGTAGAAACCGTTGTAGGTTTCCAGCTTGGTGACAATGGATTTGGTGAACGAATGGGCGGCGTCGAGCTGGGCAATGTAGGCCTGGGCGACGCGCTGCTGTTCCGTGTTCGCCGGGAAAATTGCCGACCGGTACTGCGTGCCGCTGTCGGGGCCCTGGCGGTTCAACTCGGTGGGGTTGTGCGCCACTGAGAAATAGATTTGCAGCAAGGTGCCGTAGCTGACCTGCGACGGATCGAAAGTGACTTCGACCGATTCCGCATGACCGGTATCGCCGTCGCTGACACGCTCATACCGGGCGGTGCTGGCTTCACCGCCAGCGTAACCGGAGACGGCTTTTTTCACGCCTTTGACGTGCTGGAACACCCCTTGGACGCCCCAGAAGCAACCGCCGGCGAAGACTGCGGTTTCGCTGTGGGCCTGGGTGGTTTCATCCAGGGCAGGCGGCGGGATAATGACGGCCTCTTCAGCAGCGCCGAAAGAAAACGCCGAGCATTGGCCAATGACGCCTGCAGCCGCCAAACCCAACAAGGTACGGCGCCAGGTAACCGGGATTTTCATGAGTCTGACTCCTGAACAAATGATAGGGCGATCAACCGAACGTAAACGCATACGCCGACACACCCGGATCGAGAAACTCGATGCTGAAAGTGCGGTCCGTCACGCCGCCGTTCTGGCGCACCAATTGATACAACCGTTGCTCGGTAACGCTGCCGCTGCCATCGGGGGCGACGTCGGTACCGTGGGCATCGCCGGGGGCTTTTCCGTCGATCAGCACTTTGAAGCGCACCGGTTTGCCGTCTGCGCTGGGGCCCAGTACCAGGTGCAAATCGCGCGCGTGGAAGCGGTAGACGATTCGGCTGGCCGGCGCGCTTGAAATCGCGCGCTCCGAACCGACGTTCCATTGACCGTCCAGGCCCCAATCGTTGAGTGCCAATTGCGCCGGCGTGCTGTACGCCGACACCTTGTCCGGCACTAGACCGGTTTGCGGTACGAAGTGCTCCGCACGCTGGTAGCCGACATAGGTTTCCGGCGACTGGACCTCATTCATGTCCGGGGCCAGTTGAACCCCGGTGGCATCGGCTGTGATCAGCCCATCGGCGACTTTTGAGGCGCCCGCTTCACGCAGCAACTGCTGGATGACGCGTTCCGATTCGGCGTATTCGCCTTCACCGAAGTGGTGATAACGAATGCGCCCCTGCGCGTCGGCAAAATAGTGAGCCGGCCAGTATTCGTTGTTGAAGGCACGCCAGATCTTGTAGTCATTGTCGATCGCCACCGGGTAGTTGATGCCCAGGTCTTTCATGGCTTTGGTGACATTGCCTACATCCCGCTCGAACGCGAATTCGGGCGCATGAACACCGATCACCACCAGCCCCTGATCGCGGTACTTCTCGGCCCAGGCTTTGACATACGGCAAGGTGCGCAGGCAGTTGATGCAGGAGTAAGTCCAGAAATCCACCAGCACGACCTTGCCCTTCAATGCCTGTGCGGTCAGTGGAGGCGAATTGAGCCATTGCACGGCGCCATCCAGCGGCGGGAGGTTGCCTTCAATCGGCAATGCGCCTGGCGCTTTTGCTGACATTTTCATCGCCCCGCCAGCGGCCATCATCGCCCCGCTGTTGTTCGGTGATTTGCCGGCCAAACGGCCCACCAACGCCTGCTCGAGGCCGCCGGTGGAAGCCGTCGAAACCCGCGCCAGGATGCCAGTGTCCAGCCCTAGGGCAATCGCCGCCACACCGGCCAACATCGCCGCGCCCAAACCTCGACGGACCCATTCACCCGCGCCGATCGAGCGCTTCATCGCCGCGAAGACTTTACCGCCCAGCAACAACGCCACGGCGAGGGAAGTGGCGGCACCCGCGGCGTAAGCCAGCAACAGCAACGTGGTGGCGATGCTTGCCCCTTGCAGCGCCGCCCCGGTCAGCAACAGGCCGAGAATCGGCCCGGCACACGGTGCCCAGAGCAGGCCCGTGGCGACGCCGATCAGGAACGAAGCGCCGGGACGCGGACGAGCATCGGCGCCCGCGGCTTCCGACAGTCGGCTGCCGGCCGCCACCAGTGGGCGCGTCAGGCGCTCGGCCAATCGAGGCAGCAGCAGCGTCAGCCCGAACAGTGCCACAAACAGCAACGCGAGCCAGCGACCGTACTGATTGACTTGCACCACCCAGCCGCCGCCCACCGCCGCCAATGAGGCGACGAGCGCGAAGGTCACCGCCATCCCCGCCAACAGTGGCAAGCCACTTTTCATAAACGGCTGCCCGGTGCGAGCGAAGACAAAGGGCAATACCGGCAGAATGCACGGGCTGACAATCGTCAGCACACCACCGAGATACGCGAGAACCAGAAGCCACATAGCATCGACCTGCAATAAATGAGTGAAAGGAAGTGCCCATGGGTCACGCCGCCCCGGGCTCGAAGGTCATCGCCAGACCGTTCATGCAGTAACGCAGGCCGGTCGGCTTGGGCCCATCGTCGAAGACGTGGCCCAGATGCCCCCCGCAACGCCGGCAGTGGACTGCTTCGCGCAGCACGCCGAAGGAACGGTCCTGACGGGTCGCCACCGCCTTGTCCAGTGGCGCCCAGAAGCTGGGCCAACCGGTGCGGCTGTCAAACTTCGTGTCGGATGAGAACAGCGGCAAATCACACCCGGCACAGGCGAAAATTCCCTCGCGATGCTCGTTGTTCAACGGGCTGCTGTAGGCCCGTTCGGTGCCTTCTTCGCGCAGGATTTCATACTGCTCGGCACTGAGCATCGCGCGCCATTCGCTGTCACTGTGAGTCACCTCGAACACCTCCGACGCACTGGCCTCGCTGACCAGCGCCGAATGGGCGGCAAATTTTGGCAACACACCGATCACCAGGGCTGCAGCGCCCAGCCCGCCGCTCGCTACAAGAAATTGTCGCCGTGAAAACATGGCCATCTCCAAAATTCCAGGTGCCTGATAGGGAACACAGCCTAGGCTTGGGTTGATCGCCAAATCCTCACGGACAGTTAAACAATTCGTGATAACTCGCCCCGGGGAAAACCCGCACAATGTGCCCATTGCGCTACAAAGGATTGAGCTTTATGGAACAGACCAAACGTGTCCTGGTGGTCGAGGACGACCTGCACATCGCCGACCTTATCTGCCTGCATCTGCGCGATGAGCAGTTCGAGGTGGTGCACTGCGCCGACGGTGATGAGGGTATGCGACTGCTGCAGCAAGGAAGCTGGGACGCACTGATCCTCGACCTGATGTTGCCCGGCGTCGACGGCCTGGAAATCTGCCGTCGGGCGCGGGCCATGGCCCGCTACACACCGATCATCATCACCAGCGCCCGCTCCAGTGAAATGCACCGGATCCTGGGGCTGGAACTCGGGGCCGACGATTACCTGGCCAAGCCTTTTTCAATGCTTGAGCTGGTCGCCCGGGTCAAAGCCCTGCTGCGACGTGTCGACGCCATGGCCCGCAACCTGAAAATGGACGCCGGCAGCCTGATCACCAACGGCCTGTCCATCGACCCGATCACCCGCGACGTGTCCCTCGACGGTCGTCGCCTGGACCTGACACCGCGAGAGTTCGACCTGCTGTATTTCTTCGTCCGCCAGCCTGGCAAGGTGTTCTCGAGGATGGACCTGCTCAACGCGGTCTGGGGCTACAGCCACGAAGGCTACGAACACACGGTCAACACCCACATCAATCGTCTGCGGGCCAAGATCGAAGCCGATCCGGCACAACCTGCGCGCATCCTCACGGTATGGGGTCGTGGCTATAAATTCGCGGCCAAGGAGGAGCAGCCATGAGGCTGACCCTGACACAGCGCCTGTCCCTGGTGTTCGCCATTCTGTTGCTGGTGTGCTGTGGCACCTCGGCCTGGATGCAAGTGCGCTCCAACAAAATGCACGAACTGGAGGTGGTTCAAGGGCTGTCGCGTGATCTCGCCCAGCACATCGCCCGCGACACTGTGCTGATGGACACCAATGGCCTGATGCCCAATGCCGTGCGCGAATTGTTCAGCAAACTCATGCTGGTCAATCCGAGTGTCGAGGTCTATCTGCTTGATAACGAGGGGCTCATTGTCGGCAGCGCCGCCCCCGAAGGCCGGATGCGTCGGGATCGGGTCGATCTGGCACCGATCCAGCGCTTGCTCAAGGGCGAGGCGCTGCCGATTCTCGGCGACGACCCGCGCAGCGTCGACGGACGCAAGGTGTTCAGCGCAGCGCCGTTGCAGGTCAACGGCAAGCCGGAAGGTTACCTCTATGTGGTGTTGCTCAGTGAAGAACACGACCGCTTCGCCGAACGCGGTGCCACCAGCGCCGCGCTCAATACGGCGCTGCTGTCTATCGGTCTGGTGGCGTCGTTGTGCCTGATCGCCGGCCTTGCCGCATTTGCCCTGATCACCCGACCGTTGCGTCGATTGACCGATCGAGTCAGCCAGTTCGACATCGACGGAGTCCCCTCCACACCGCCCGCATCGGACCCGGTAGAAAAAGCATCGAGCCACGATGAAATAGCCGTACTCGACGCCGCTTTCCGCCAGATGCAAACCCGTCTCGGCGAACAATGGCGCTCGCTGACTCGCCAGGATCAGGAACGCCGCGAATTGGTAGCGAACATCTCCCACGACCTGCGCACACCGCTGGCCTCGCTGCACGGTTATCTGGAAACCCTGTCGCTCAAGGACGCCACGCTGTCCCCCGCCGACCGCCGTCGCTATCTGGGCATCGCCCTGGATCAAAGCCGCAAGGTTGGCGGCCTGGCGCAATCGCTGCTGGAACTGGTGCGGCTGGAACACGGTTTCGTGCAACCGGTGCTGGAGCGTTTCTCCCTGACCGATCTTGTGCAGGACATCTTCCAGAAGTTCGAACTCACCGCCGAAGCGCGCCAGATTGAACTCAAGGCCAACTTCGCGCCCAACGTCTCGGCCGTCTGCGCCGACCTGGGGCTGATCGAACGTGTGCTGACCAACCTGTTCGACAATGCCCTGCGCGATACCCCGCAAGGTGGAGAAATCGAACTGAGCCTGCGACCTCAAGGGCCCTTTATCGAAGTCACCGTCAGCGACACCGGCCCCGGCATCGCGCCCGAATTGCGCGAAGGTTTGTTTCTGCGTCCGTTCAACATTGGCGGTGCCCGGCGCGATGGCGGGCTGGGGCTGCGCATCGTGCATCGGATCCTGCAACTGCACGGTCGCGAGATTCAGTTGATCGACGTTCCGGGACGGGGGGCGACTTTCCGTTTCTCCTTGCCAGTGGATGAACAAACAGCCGAAAAATGGGCCGTTCGCTCGATGAACCTGAATTCGATGGGGAAATAGCCCGGTTTCAGCGGTCACAGCTTTGAACCCGATACCCGATGCTGAGGCGAGAAAACGTTGATGACGGCCACGACGCCCTTGTATATCGGCTGCGCCGGATGGAGCCTGCCCCGTGAGCAATGGAGTGCTTTTCCCGACGAAGGCACTCACCTGCAACGGTACGCGGCACAGCTGATGTGCGCGGAAATCAACAGCTCGTTTTATCGACCACACCGCCCGGCAACCTATTCGCGATGGGCTGAAAGCGTGCCGGAGAATTTCAGGTTTTCAGTCAAAGTCCCCAAGCAGATCACCCACGAGGCTCGCTTGTTGAATGGTGAACAGTTGATCGATGACTTTATTGAGCAATGCATCCACCTGGGCCAGAAGCTTGGCTGCCTGCTGATCCAGCTTCCGCCCTCCTTGCCCTTCGACGTCAACACGGCCGAAACCTTTTTCGCCACCTTTCGTTCGCGCTACACAGGCTTCGCCGTGTTTGAACCCAGGCACGTCAGGTGGCAAACAGCCGAGGCGCAGGCGCTGCTGATGGAGCATCGAATAGGCCAAGTGGCAGCCGATCCTTCGCCACTGCCCAATGGCGATGTACCCGGTGCCTGGCCGGGCATCCGCTACTACCGATTGCACGGGTCGCCGCGAATCTACTATTCAAACTACGAGAAACCATGGCTTGAAGACCTGGCTCGAACGCTACACCCCCAAGCCGACGGCGTTCCCACCTGGTGCATCTTCGACAACACCGCCAGTGGTGCGGCGACCGCCAATGCGCTGGAGCTTCAGCGAATGACATCCCAGCGCCAAAAATGATGACCAACCGCCTGTTCATCCGTGACAACTCGGGTCAGGTCCAATAGATTAGGCGGCCTGAAAAGGCCCTGTGCTTTCTCGCCTAAACCCAAGTTAAAAGAAGTAGTGAAATTTCAATGTCCGATTCCAATACCGCTGAATCCGTAGTCACCTTGTCGTCCAAAGCGGAATACGAAAACTCCATCAATCTTTCACAGCATGTGCCACAGGCCAAGACCATCAGCGAGATGGTCCTGGACGCTTTTCAATCCACCCGGGAAAGCGACCAGATCCGCGAGCTGCGCGCCGCGATTCGCCAGGCGCACGACAGCTTCGACGACGATAAAGCCTATGAACTGATGGGCGAACTCAAACAACTGAAAGACGCTGAAGCGTCCGACATTGCCGCGCTGGAAGACCTGAGCAGCAAATTCCCGATCAGCCGTATTCTTTCCAGCTTCAAGGAAGACCCGGCGTTTCAGGAAATTGTCTATGGTCTGGCGTTGAAGGTGCTGAACCAGACTCACCAGGCCATCAGCAACCCAAGCACCGGCAAGAGCAAAGTGGCTCGCGCCAAGAAAGACCTCGAAGTGTTCACCATCAGCAAGGATGGCGTGAGCGTTACGCTGCCGCTGCGCACGCCACGTGCGAGCCTGAACGTTGATCGCAAAGCGCTGGAGTTCCTCGGTTTCACTTTCGTCGGCGAAGGTGAAGACGCGGCCATTGAAAACGAAACGTTCCTGGACAATACCGGGGCCGAACAAGCGGTCAACCGCAAGAACATCATCACTGCTATTCAACAACAAACCGCGTTCGACGGTTACAGCATCGCTGCGCAGTAACCGATCGACCTGAAAGCTTTCAGTCAGTAAGGAACCTGTGGCGAGGGAGCTTGCTCCCGCCGGGCTGCGTAGCGGCCCCAAAAAATGTGGCAACAATGCCGACTCTTGTGAGTGCTACCCACTCAAGCGGGAGCAAGCTCCCTCGCCACAAAAGCAGGTATGCCCGAAAGAATTATCGCGCTGACGGATGCAGGGCCGCGATCATGTCCACTTCAATCGGCGCATTTTTCGGCAGCTGGTAAACACCGACGGTCGTTCGGGTGTGTTTACCGGCCTCACCCAATACATGCGTGAAGACGTCAGACGCTCCATTGGCAACCTCACTGAGGTCCACAAAATCGAACGTGGATTTCACGTAGACCGTGATGCGCAGCAATGCCTTGAGGTTATCCAGTGAGCCGATGGCCTCACGGATCAGGGCAAGCCCGCGTATCGCGCTGATACCGGCAGCTTCTTGGGCATCGGCCAGGTTGAGTTCCAGTCCCACTCGGCCGGGGTATTGGATTTTTCCGTTCATACGCGGCACCAGCCCGCTGACATACAGTTCGTCATCGTGCCGGACCACCGGGGCGTAATGCCCGCCGGCAGAATTCTCGTCGTAGATATCAAAGCCAAGTTCTTTCGCCATCGCGAGGAAGCGTTCGTCGCGACTCATTTGATTACTCATTAACCGACCCCCTCTTAATCAATCATGCATACGCGCAGATGATGGTAGAGAGAGATGCGTGTCTTGATCAGGGCAACTTCGTATAAGATCCAACAAACTTTACTGCCAGGGAGACCAGTAAAATGCAGCGCGCCGTCATCGCCGCCATCGAGTTCCAGCCCGGAGTGCCGCTGGTGCAGCAGATCGTCGATCAGCTGTCTTTGGCCATTAACCAGGGTGGCCTGCCGAACGGGGCCAAGTTGCCACCGATTCGCGAGCTGTCCGAGTTGATGAAGGTCGGTAAGTCCACGGTGGTCGATGCTCTCGACCGGTTGCGGGCCAAGGGGCTGGTGGTTTCACGCCAGGGTTCGGGGCATTACATTCACCGCCCAAGCATCCAATCCCAGCATGCAACTGGCCCGGACCTGCATCCCCAAGACACACTCAGCCGGGTCCGCCGCGCCTTGCTGCTGAACAACGGCGCGCTGCGCCCTGGCTGCGGATTTCTGCCCGCCTCGTGGCTGCCCGCCGACGAATTGCTCAAAGCCGTGCGCAGCACCCTTCGTGCGACCGCGCTGCGCATGGGCGAGTACGGTGAGGTCGGTGGTTACCTCCCGTTGCGCGAGGCGTTGCGCGTGAAGCTGTCGACCGTCGGCATCGAGGTGCCGGTGGAGCAGATCATCACCACCGCCAATACCGTGCAGGCCATCGACCTGCTGATGCGCCTGTTGATAAAACCCGGCGACACCGTGCTGCTCGACGATCCGTGCTACTTCAACATGCACACCAACCTGGCGCTGCACGGCGCCAAGGTCATCACCATCGCCCGCGATTGCGACGGGCTGGACCTGGAAGCGTTCGAGCAATTACTGATCGCCCATCGCCCAGTGCTGTATATGACCAACAGCACGCTGCACAACCCGACCGGACACTCGTTCTCCGCCGCCCAGGTTTATCGCTTGCTGGAGCTGAGTCACCGTTACGGCGTCCACATCCTCGAAGATGACTTGTATGGCGACATCCAGCAAAGACGCACCCCGCGCCTGGCCGCGAGCGGTCTGGACAATGTCAGTTACGTGTCCGGTTTCTCCAAGACCCTGACCGCCAACAGCCGGGTCAGCTACACCGCGCTATCGCCGCAACTGGCCGCACGCATAATCACCTTGAAAATGGCCTGCGGCGGCGTGACCTCGGAACTGGCGGAGCAGATCACCTGCACCATGCTCAGTAACGGCAGCTACGCCAAACACACCCGGCGCACGGTGGATCGCCTGTATGAATCGAGCAGTCGCGTGACGAGATGGCTGGTAGAGGCGGGATGTTCGGTGTCATCGATAGCGGGTGAAGGGCTGTTCATCTGGACTCGGTTGCCCGAAGGACTGCACGCCGAAACCCTGGCCGGCAAAGGCCTCGAACACGACCTGGTGCTGGCGCCCGGCACCCTGTTGAGCAAAGCCGCCGATGCCAGCAGCTTCCTGCGTTTCAATGTTGCGCATAGCGATAGCCTGCAGGTGCGTGAGCAGTTTTTCCGGCTGCTCGATCGCTGAGTTTTTCTGATGCCATTTTGCTGTTCCAACAAAAAGCCCCGCTCTTCTCTCGAAGGCGGGGCTTTCAACCGGAGCTGCATCGGGTTCTTGTTTTGCAACTCAGGCTCAAGAAAATGTTGCGCGTTGCTCCGCCTCGTAATGTCGAGTCTGAAAAGGCATGAGGGTTTGAGCCTTTAGGCCAAGGCCTTCACTCAACCCCCAGGAGGCTGCCAGTTCATCACGGCGACGGCGAAGCGGCGCGGCTGGTTCTGGCTTCACGCCTTGCTTGAAAGTCGAGTAGGCAAAAAGCTCAAGGGCATTAAAGGTTTCCAGCACTCGGCTATCAGACACGCATGAAAAACGTGTAAAGCGTTCGAGCAGGTAGCCTGCGCGACGAACCTCGACCTCATCAGAATGCCGACTCAAAAAAGCCGTGACTTCACTTGAGAGGTTCGAGCTTGAGTACCAAACAGCTTTGGCAGCGCTCACAAGCGCAACGTCATCTGCTTGATTCAAAGGACTTTTGACCAGAGTGTCCAAAGCGGATGAGAGGACGTGGCCGCTAAGGGGCTTCGTCATCTGTATTCTCCAGATAGTTTTGCAGAATATTTTCGAGAACAGAGGTTGGTGATTCTTTATTGCCAACATATACATCAATAGCCTGCAACGCCAGTCGGCGGAGCTCAGTGGTGAGTATGAAACCACTTCTGAGCAGCGCCATGATATCGCCAATGTCCTGATCCGTAGCTCTGCCCAATTTAGAAATGGCAATGTCGATAGGCGATGCAATGTGAACATGCAGAGGAGACTCATTCGGAAACTCGGCAAGTGGAAGGCTTCGCTCCCAGTAATCCTCGTGAACAGGCCCAAAGCTTGTGTTGTATTGAAGGTCGTAGTTCAGTTCCATCAATCGACCGGATCGTTCATCGACAAACTCTTCCGGAACCTCTGCGAGCATGGTTTGAAGGTGGAGACCTTTTGGGACATTAGCCTCGTAAATTTCGGCATCGACATCCGTGGAAACACGGTGATTTGTATAGAGGTGAACCGCACACCCACCGAACACAATAATTTTGACCGCCCCAGTGTCTGCAGACTCAAGCACCAACTCAGCTTCGACAGATTTGAACATTGAAATCAAAGCCTGCCCTAACGCCGTGCTCGTATTAACACGGGGATTGATTACGTCCGGCAAATCCATATTCGAACCTCTAGCGACAAAACGCCAGGCAGCTGCTGCAGCTGATTTGGCAAAGCCCGAGGTTAGAAAGACGACTTCCGACCGACAACCTGAAAGGTTTGTAGGAAGATTCTTCCACATGGGTAAGCAGGAGCACTGGGCCTCGCATTAGTTGCGCGCCTACGAGACTTGGTGTGCCGAACGACTGAATCGCACCCAACAAAAAGCCCCGCTCTTCTCTCGAAGACGGGGCTTTTCTTTACAGCAGCCGGCGCTTAAGGCGCGTAAGTCAGCAACAACTCACTTGGCACTTTGAAGTCCAGCGACATCATCACGCTCAACGCGGTGATGGTGAAGATCGAGAACACGAACAGCTTGCGTGCCCAGACCGTGTCATCGACTGCCTTGTAGCCGGTCCAGGCCATGTACAACCAGTACATGCCCATGGCCGCGGCGACGGCGAGGTAGCTCATGCCGGCGTAGCCGCTGAAGGTCAGCATCAAGGTCGCCACGAGGAACGCCAGGATGTAGAGCAGGATGTGCCGCTTGGCCACTTGAATCCCGCGCTTCACGGGCAACACCGGAATCGATGCGGCCCGGTAATCGTTGAAGCGGAAGATCGCGATGGCGTAGGAATGCGGCATCTGCCACAGGCTGAACATCACCAGCAACGTCAGTGCGGCCATGTCGAAGTTGTTGGTCACGGCTACGTAGCCAATCACCGGCGGCATCGCACCCGACAGACTGCCCACCAGCGTGCCGTGAACCGACTTGCGCTTGAGGTACAGGCTGTAGAAGCCGACGTAGATGACGAAACCGATCACCGCGAACAGCGCGGCCAACGGGTTCGCCACCTTGTACAACAATGCAACGCCGGCCACACCGAGGACGGTCGCGAAGATCAGCGCCAGTTTCAGGGAGATCAGGCCCTGGACCAGTACGCGGTTCTTGGTGCGCTCCATCTTCAGGTCGATGTCGCGGTCGATGCAGTTGTTGAACACGCAACCGGAAGCCACCACCAGGGAGGTGCCGATCATTGCCGCCAGGAAGATGGCCAGATCGACATGCCCTTGAGAGGCCAGGAAAAATCCGCCTGCCACTGAAAGCACGTTACCGAAAATGATCCCCGGTTTGGTGATTTGGATAAAGTGCTTAAAGGACATCCGGACTTACCTCACTTCGCCATCATGAACGTGTGGATGCTGAACATGATCCACAGCGACAGGCCCACCAGCAGGACAATCACGATCGCGGCGAAAACAAATGCAATCACGTTGTTACGCTGCGCGGCCGAACGGTCCAGGTGCAGGAAGTACACCAGGTGCACCAGCACCTGGATCACGGCGAATGCCAGGACGATCATCAGGGTGATCGACTTCGGCAGCGTCGGGTACATCACCAGCGCAAACGGGATGACGGTCAGGATCACCGACAGGATGAAGCCGATCGCGTAGGACTTGACGCTGCCGTGGCCGGCGTCGTGGCTGTCATGGGAGTGTGTGTTAGCCATTTACATAGTCCCCATCAGGTAAACAACGGTGAATACGCAGATCCACACGACGTCCAGGAAGTGCCAGAACAGGCTCAGGCAGCTCAGGCGGGTCTTGTTGGTCGACGTCAGGCCATGCTTGTTGACCTGATACATCATGATCGCCATCCAGATCAGACCGCTGGTCACGTGCAGACCGTGGGTACCGACCAGGGTGAAGAACCCGGACAGGAAGCCGCTGCGGCTAGGGCCGTAGCCTTCGGCGATCAACACGTGGAACTCGTTGATCTCCATGCCGATGAAGCCGGCACCGAACAGGAAGGTCATGGCCAACCAGCCCAGGACCTGCTTCTTGTTGCCCCGGTAGAACGCCAGCATGGCGAAGCCGTAGGTGATCGAACTGAACAACAGCAGAGCGGTTTCGCCCAGCACGTACGGCAGTTCGAAGATGTCGTGGCCCGACGGGCCACCGGCGACGTTGTTAACCAGTACCGCGTACACCGCGAAGATCGACGCAAACAGAATGCAGTCGGTCATCAGGTAGAGCCAGAAACCGTATACGGTCATCTCGCCCGAGTCGTGGTGATGGTCATCGTGCCCATGTCCATCGACATGGGTGTGTCCAGCATTGGTCACTAAGTTCGACATGGTTTAAGCCTGTTCCAACGAGGTTTCAACACGGGTGGCGGTGGCCGGGATTTTCCCTGCCGCGACCAGACGCTTGTGCTGCTCGGCTTCGATGCGTTCGATCACATCGACCGGCACCATGTAGCCTTGATCGTCACGTGCAGCGTGGATCACGAAGTAGATGACAGTGCCAGCCAGGCTCGCGATTGCCAGCCACCAGATGTGCCAGATCATCGCGAAACCGAACACGGTCAACAGCGCGCCCATCACCACGCCAGTGGCGGTGTTGTTCGGCATGTGGATCGGCTCGTACTTGGCCGGAGCGCGGTACGCAGTACCGTTTTCCTTGGCTTCGGTGAACGGGTCGATGCAGTCGGCTTTCGGCAGCACGGCAAAGTTGTAGAACGGTGGTGGCGACGAGGTCGACCATTCCAGAGTGTGGGCATTCCACGGATCACCGTGTTCGCACATGTTCTCTGGCTTGTTGCGGTCACGCACACTGACGTACAGCTGGATCAGTTGGCAGGCGATGCCGACAGCGATCATCACCGCACCGAACATGGCGACATACAGGTACGGCACCCACTCAGGGTTGGTGGTGGCGTTCAGGCGACGGGTCATGCCCATGAAGCCCAGTGCATAGAGCGGCATGAACGCGACGAAGAAGCCGCTGATCCAGAACCAGAACGCTGCCTTGCCCCAGCCTTCGTGCAGCTTGAAGCCGAACGCTTTCGGGAAGTAGAAGGCGAAACCGGCGATGTAGCCGAATACCGCGCCGCCGATGATCACGTTATGGAAGTGCGCGATCACGAACAGGCTGTTGTGCAGTACGAAGTCAGCACCCGGGATGGCCAGCAATACGCCGGTCATGCCGCCGATGGCGAAGGTCACCATGAAGCCCAGGGTCCACAGAACCTGGCTGGTGAAACGCAGACGGCCCTGGTAAATGGTGAACAGCCAGTTGAATAGCTTCACCCCCGTCGGGATCGAAATCAGCATCGTCGCCAGGCCGAAGAAGGCGTTGACGTTGGCACCCGAACCCATGGTGAAGAAGTGGTGCAGCCAAACCATGAAGCCCAGTACCGAGATCGCGCCGGAAGCGTAGATCATCGAGTGGTGGCCAAACAGTTTCTTGCCGGTGAAGGCCGAGATGACTTCCGAGAAAATGCCGAATGCCGGCAGGATCAGGATGTACACCTCAGGGTGACCCCACGCCCAGAACAGGTTGACGTACATCATTGGATTGCCACCAAGTTCATTGGTGAAAATGTGGAAATCCATGTAACGGTCAAGCGTCAGCAGTGCCAGGGTAGCGGTCAGGATCGGGAACGAAGCCACGATCAGGACGTTGGCCCAGGTGCAGGTCCAGGTGAAGATCGGCATGTCCATCAGTTTCATGCCAGGGGTACGCATTTTCAGCACGGTGGCCAGGAAGTTGACCCCCGTCAGCGTTGTCCCCAGACCCGATAGCTGTAGCGCCCAGATGTAGTAATCCATCCCCACGCCCGGACTGTATTGCAGGCCCGACAGCGGCGGATAGGCAACCCAACCGGTCTTGGCGAATTCGCCGACGCCCAGGGACAGGTTGATCAGCACCACGCCGGACACCAGCAGCCAGAAGCTCAGGGAGTTCAGGAACGGGAAGGCAACGTCACGCGCGCCGATCTGCAGCGGCACTGCAAGGTTCATCAGGCCGGTGAAGAATGGCATCGCCATGAAGATGATCATGATCACACCGTGGGCGGTGAAGATCTGGTCATAGTGTTCAGGCGGCAGGTAGCCAGGCGAACCCTCGGTGGCCATGGCCAGCTGGGTACGCATCATGATGGCGTCGGCAAAACCGCGCAGCAGCATGACCATGGCGACGATGATGTACATCACGCCGATTTTCTTGTGGTCGACCGACGTCAGCCACTCGGTCCACAAGTAGGTCCACTTCTTGAAGTAGGTGATTGCAGCGAACAGTGCCAGACCACCGAGCGCGATCATGGCGATGGTTATCATCACGATCGGTTCGTGGAACGGGACCGCTTCCCAACTTAATTTACCAAACATCGTTTACTCCTCTGCCCCGGCAGCTGAATGCGAGTTCATGTCCATTCCTTGCGTAGCGGCCACTTCTTTCTCTTTCTTCTCGTGCTTCACCTTAGGACCCGGTTTCATGCCTTCGTACTTGTCGACGATGGTCTGGAACAGGTTCGGCGTCACCGAGGAGTAGAGCTCGACTGGGTTGTTCTGGCTCTGCTTGGCAAGGGCTGCGTACTCAACTTGTTCAAGCTGCTTAGGTGACTTTTTGACTTCACTTACCCAGGCGTCGAAATCTTCCTGGGAAGTTGCGATCGCTTTGAATTTCATACCGGTGAAACCCGCGCCGCTGTAGTTGGCGGAGATACCGTCCATTTCAGCGTTACGGTCAGCGATCAAGTGCAGCTTGGTCTGCATGCCCGCCATCGCGTAGATCTGGCCGCCCAGGCCCGGGATGAAGAACGAGTTCATCACAGCGTCGGAGGTGATCTTGAAGTTGATTGGCGTGTGCGCCGGGAACACGATCTTGTTGACCGTGGCAATGCCTTGTTCCGGGTAGATGAACAGCCACTTCCAGTCCAGCGCGACCACTTCGATGGTCACAGGCTTGACGTCGGATTGAATCGGACGGTACGGGTCCAATTCGTGGGTCGAAATGTAGGTGATGTAACCCAGGGCAACGATGATCAGGACCGGGATCGTCCAGACGGCCACTTCGATTTTGGTCGAGTGAGACCATTTCGGGGTGTAAATGGCGTCCTTGTTAGAGGCACGGTACTTCCAGGCGAACAGGAAGGTCATGACGATAACCGGCACCACGACCAACAGCATCAGCAGCGTGGCGGTGATGATCAGGTTTCGCTGTTCCAGGCCGACCTGGCCCGTGGGATTGAGCAAGGTCATGTTGCAGCCTGACAGCAACAACGTGCCGAGCAGCGGCAATAAGCCTAGTAGTCTGGGGTACCTGTTTTTACTCATCTCACGACCTCTAAAGCAGCTTGCGCAATGCAGTTGGGTTTTGATCGCCAACACTTCACCCTGCCAAGGGTTGGCATTTTTCTTGGATTGAATAAGGGCTGCCCGTCGCGCGTCAGACGCTGCTCGACAAATCCTGGGCTAGCGGTAAGTTCTTATTCGAATTCGTGGTCAAAGGCCTTGTTACAGACCAATTCCATTTGGTGCGGATAGTTGGAAGGCTCCGACACCTGGGAGTCGCACGAAGCGTTCAAGCCCCTCGACGCCCTGTTTTCCTGCTCAAGGTGAGCAGTGCCGGAATTCAGTGCGGGCGATTGTAGATACGTAGCGACTCATAAACCATGTCTCATCCCGAAATAATTTTTATCCATTCCAGCAACAATCATTAACGGATTTTGCAAAAGTGCGGCATCTTATCGAAATTAATTCTCAACAAAAACACCAAAATTTGTAGGTCTACAGGGCGCAGTTCAGACAGCTATCGGGGCTGACGCAGACACTTCGACGGTGCCCTAGCCCCTACAAGACAAGGGCTCTGGCGATTTGCCAGCCGCTGTTAAAACTGTCTGTTTGCGTGCGATGGCCAATCAATCGGCAGACGCCTGAGTAGGCCAATTTTGTTGCCAGGCCATACACCGATTCTGCCCGTTGAAATGCCTTGCGACAGTCACGCTGTGACAACATGTCGCACACGTGTCGCACCCTTTCTTGTCGCACATCACGGACTTTTTATTTGTCCCTTGAAATGCAAAACGCCCCGGCCCTCTTGATGAGGACCGGGGCGTTTTTTCACGTTATCCGCACGAGTGGCGGATGACCTCAGTGCAGTGCTTTGCGGTTACGCGAAGTGAGCAGCGGCACCAGCACCACGATCAGCACGAACGCCACCAGCGCCCACTG
This sequence comes from Pseudomonas sp. PS02303, assembly GCF_029959925.1. NCBI lineage: Bacteria > Pseudomonadati > Pseudomonadota > Gammaproteobacteria > Pseudomonadales > Pseudomonadaceae > Pseudomonas > Pseudomonas sp. PS02303. The sequence goes on along the minus strand of NZ_JASCOM010000058.1, from coordinate 1,192 downwards.
CGCCAGCGACAAACCGAGGATCGGCGGGTATGGCGTGGAGCAGAAACCATCGACCTGAAAGCCCAGCGGGAAAATCTTCGCCAGCGGCAGGCCATCGACAATCGGTTGCAGCACATCGATGCCACAGCTGACCGCCGGGTAGAACTGGGTGTAGACGTGATGCCCGGCCACCGCGACGCCGGCCAGTGCGAAAATCACCACCAGGGTTTCAAACACCGTGATGCTGCGGCGGGTGCGCATCGCCGCGCCAATGAAGGCAAACAGCGCAATCAGCAACAGCGCGTAACGTTGCAGGATGCACAGCGGGCACGGCGCCTCGCCCAGCACAACTTGCATGTACAGCGCGCCACCGATCAGCGCCAGGCAGATGATGCCCAGCAACACCAGGTAGCGCCGTTCACGTCCCAACCGCATTGTTTCCTCGCTCATCGCGTTTCCCTTTTATGCTCGTGGATCAGCTCGCCGGCGGCTGCGCTTGCAGCTGCTGCATCAGGCTGATGTTGTCTTCGATATGCCAATTGGCCGCGATGCGACCGCTTTTGATTTGATAGATATCGGTTGCCCGGAAGTCTACACGCTGGCCCTGACCTTTGAGAGCCTTGAACGGACCAGTGAAGTGACCGCGAAAGTGCAAATGCACTACCACCCGGTCACCAGCAATGATCATTTGCTCGATCTCGCAGCTCAGGTCCGGCACCGCCGTGCGGAAAAACTTCGACGCCAGCAGCGGCCCGGTCGGCCCCTGGACCCGGCCTTCAGGCGGGGTCATGTCGATGAATTGCTCCGACAAGGCCGCCTTGGCCAACGCCTCCTCCCCGCTGTTCCAGAAACTACCGTAACGACGAGCTGCCAATTCCATCGCATCACGCTGCGCCTTGGGCAGGCTCTGATCAACGATCAAGGTCTGCGGCTGGAGCAAGGCGGATTCGGCGATCGCGAAAGGGCTGGCCAGTAACGCAGCCGATAGAACGAGACGGGAGAAGGTGAAGTGAGTCATGGGGCGATCCTGATCATGTAAACGAACGAGCGCCTATCATCAGCATCGGGGAATAAACGATAAACCGGTTAAGAACGGATTAACTTTTAAGGGATTTTTACGAATCGGGACCGCGGCGCGTCTATCGCGGGCAAGCCCCGCTCCTACAGGTTTTGTGTTGTTCGCGCGATTGCGCAACGGTACAAAACCTGTAGG
>NZ_JASCOM010000589.1:0-258 GCF_029959925.1 Pseudomonas sp. PS02303 | reverse complement strand
TCTGCTGATAGTGATCGAGCATCATCTTGTGGGTTTCACGGCCGACGCCGGACTTCTTGTAACCACCGAACGCGGCATGCGCCGGGTACAGGTGGTAGCAGTTGGTCCACACACGACCGGCCTTGATGGCGCGGCCCATGCGGTAGGCGCGGTTGATGTCGCGGGTCCAGAGGCCGGCACCCAGGCCGAACTCGGTGTCGTTGGCGATGGCCAGGGCTTCGGCTTCGTCCTTGAAGGTGGTGATGCTCACCACCGGGC
>NZ_JASCOM010000588.1:0-264 GCF_029959925.1 Pseudomonas sp. PS02303 | reverse complement strand
TCCCGCTGGCCGCCGACCATTTCCGCTACTTCGCCGGTTGCATCCGCGCCCAGGAAGGCAGCGCCGCCGAGATCGATGGCAACACCGTGGCCTATCACATCCACGAACCGCTGGGCGTGGTCGGGCAGATCATCCCGTGGAACTTCCCGATCCTGATGGCCGCCTGGAAACTCGCCCCGGCCCTGGCCGCCGGTAACTGCGTGGTGCTCAAGCCTGCCGAGCAAACCCCGCTGGGCATCACCGTGCTGATGGAGCTGATCGGCG
>NZ_JASCOM010000587.1:0-264 GCF_029959925.1 Pseudomonas sp. PS02303 | reverse complement strand
TCCCGCTGGCCGCCGACCATTTCCGCTACTTCGCCGGTTGCATCCGCGCCCAGGAAGGCAGCGCCGCCGAGATCGATGGCAACACCGTGGCCTATCACATCCACGAACCGCTGGGCGTGGTCGGGCAAATCATCCCCTGGAACTTCCCGATCCTGATGGCCGCCTGGAAACTCGCCCCGGCCCTGGCCGCCGGTAACTGCGTGGTGCTCAAGCCTGCCGAGCAAACCCCGCTGGGCATCACCGTGCTGATGGAGCTGATCGGCG
>NZ_JASCOM010000586.1:0-267 GCF_029959925.1 Pseudomonas sp. PS02303 | reverse complement strand
GCGCATTCTGGTTGGTTGCGTACCCCAGCCAAGGCCACGAGATGCTGTTTGATGCCCATACCCGTTCGTTTGGAGCGTTGGGTGGCGTGCCACGTCGCGGCATCTACGACAACATGAAAACGGCTGTGGACAAGGTCAATAAAGGCAAAGGCCGCACGGTCAACGCCCGGTTTTCCGTGATGTGCGCGCACTATCTGTTCGATCCGGACTTCTGCAACGTGGCCTCTGGCTGGGAGAAAGGCATCGTCGAAAAGAACGTGCAGGACA
>NZ_JASCOM010000585.1:0-269 GCF_029959925.1 Pseudomonas sp. PS02303 | reverse complement strand
CAACGTGCTGCCGAGTGGTGTGACGATCGATTGCGGGAAGCCTGCGGACACGCCGCCGACCACCACGTTGATGCCACCGACGCTGAGGGTTTGCACACCGTCGAGCGCGGTGATGGTGAAGGTGCCGCTCTGTGTCAGCGCGGGCGCGTCGGGGCTGCTGCCGTCGCTGAGGTTCTTCTCGTAGACGACGAGTTCGCCGCCTTCGACGTTGAGGCCGCCGATCGTGACCGGGTCATCGTTGTTTTGGATTTGCAGCACCAGGTTGGCGG
>NZ_JASCOM010000584.1:0-275 GCF_029959925.1 Pseudomonas sp. PS02303 | reverse complement strand
TGACGATGACCTACTCTCACATGGGGAAACCCCACACTACCATCGGCGATGCATCGTTTCACTGCTGAGTTCGGGATGGGATCAGGTGGTTCCAATGCTCTATGGTCGTCAAGAAATTCGGTAGCCAAGTCGTTTGCCTTACGGCACACGCTCCAGCGAATGGGTATGTGATAGATCTCGGTGTTTGTGAACAATCGAACTTTCGGTTCGTTTCGTCTTCACACACCGCAATCTGGTGCCCTTTCAGGTCAGCAAATTGCTTGGGTGTTATATGG
>NZ_JASCOM010000583.1:0-276 GCF_029959925.1 Pseudomonas sp. PS02303 | reverse complement strand
CGGCACCTTCACCATCACCGCGCTCGACGGTGTGCAAACCCTCAGCGTCGGTGGCATCAACGTGGTGGTCGGCGGCGTGTCCGCAGGCTTCCCGCAATCGATCGTCACACCACTCGGCAGCACGTTGACCATCACCGGGTTCGACAGCGCGACCGGCGTAGTCAGTTACAGCTACACCCTGGCCGATAACGAAGCGCATCCGACGGCCAACGGTGCCAACGGGATCTCCGAGCAATTCGCCGTCACCGTGGTCGATGACAACGGCACCACCGCCAA
>NZ_JASCOM010000582.1:0-278 GCF_029959925.1 Pseudomonas sp. PS02303 | reverse complement strand
TGATCCGTTACCAGTGAAAGTAACGTTCAGTCTATCTTTCTATCACATACCCAAATTTTTAAAGAACGATCTAATCAAAGACTAGAAATCAATATTCACACCGGAATATTCATTTCTAAACTCTAACGACAGCCGCCACCGTGCAGGCTGGCTTATCGTCTTCTTCAATGAATCAAGCAATTCGTGTGGGAACTTATGGAGCAGCTGATGTCGTCGATTAAGGAGGTGATCCAGCCGCAGGTTCCCCTACGGCTACCTTGTTACGACTTCACCCCAGT
>NZ_JASCOM010000581.1:0-302 GCF_029959925.1 Pseudomonas sp. PS02303 | reverse complement strand
AGTGCTGTCGATCAAACGTGGCGACCCGCTGGACACCGACACCATGGTTGGCGCCCAGGCGTCCGAGCAGCAATTCGACAAAATCCTGTCGTACCTGGAAATCGCCAAGGGCGAAGGCGCCGAGCTGCTGACCGGCGGCAAGGTGGAAAAACTCGAGGGCAACCTGGCGACCGGATATTACATCCAGCCGACCCTGCTCAAGGGCACCAACAAAATGCGCGTGTTCCAGGAAGAAATCTTTGGCCCGGTGGTGAGCATCACCACCTTCAAGGACGAAGCCGAAGCCCTGGCCATCGCCAACG
>NZ_JASCOM010000580.1:0-302 GCF_029959925.1 Pseudomonas sp. PS02303 | reverse complement strand
CGTTGGCGATGGCCAGGGCTTCGGCTTCGTCCTTGAAGGTGGTGATGCTCACCACCGGGCCAAAGATTTCTTCCTGGAACACGCGCATTTTGTTGGTGCCCTTGAGCAGGGTCGGCTGGATGTAATACCCGGTCGCCAGGTTGCCCTCGAGTTTTTCCACCTTGCCGCCGGTCAACAGCTCGGCGCCTTCGCCCTTGGCGATTTCCAGGTACGACAGGATTTTGTCGAATTGCTGCTCGGACGCCTGGGCGCCAACCATGGTGTCGGTGTCCAGCGGGTCGCCACGTTTGATCGACAGCACT
>NZ_JASCOM010000057.1:0-30248 GCF_029959925.1 Pseudomonas sp. PS02303 | reverse complement strand
GCCCGCGAAGGCGGCGTGTCATTCAACATTGATGTCGACTGACACACCGCCTTCGCGGGCAAGCCTCGCTCCTACAGATTTCAGGCGTAGGACAGGGATTTCTCTTCCAGCAGTTCTTCGTACAACGCCGTCCACTTGCGGCCCATTTCATCGGCGGTGAATAACTGCCGATAACGCGCCTCAGCCTTCACGCCCATTGCTGCCGCACACACCGGGTCTTCCCACAACGTGCGCATTGCTTCTCGGAACGCCTGTGGATTACTCGGCGGCACCACCAGCCCGGTTTCGTTGTGGATGTTGATGTAGCTTGTGCCGGTACCGATTTCGCTGGAGATCATCGGCTTGCCGTACATCGCGCCTTCGAGCAGCGAGATACCGAACGCTTCCGAGCGTAGATGCGACGGAAAGACGATGGCGTAGCTCAGTTGCAGTAACGCTGCTTTGTCTTCTTCCCCCAAACGCCCGAGGAAGTGAATGTTGCGCAAACCCAAAGCCGCAGCCTGGGCGTGAAGCTCGGTTTCCAGAGGGCCGGCGCCGACAATCACCATCGGGTAATCCAGGTCTTTCAAGGCGTTGAGCAGGATGTGCAAACCCTTGTAATAGCGCATCACGCCAACGAACAGGAAAAACTTATCCCCAAGTGTTTGCCGCCACCGGGCCATGCGATCGCTGTCGGGCTGTGGATAACCTGCCTTGTTCAAACCATACGGGATCACTCGAGTCTTGTGCTGAAACTGTTGCAGGACCTCGCTGGTGTGGAAGTAGTTGGGCGACGCGGCGACGATCCGGTCGGCATTGGCCAGGAAGCGGTTCATCAATGGCCGGTAAAACTTGAGCAGGTGCTTCTGGCGAATGATGTCCGAGTGGTACGTCACCACGCTCGGCTTGTTCAGGCTGCTGGTGAAGTGCACCAGGTCCATGAATGGCCACGGGAAGTGGTAATTGACCACGTCAGCCTCGGCCGCCAACTCGCGAAACTGTTTGAAGACGCTCCAGGAAAACCCCGTGGAAGCAAACTGAATGTCGAGTTTGGCCCGGTGGACTTCGTGTTGTCCGAGTTGCATCACGGGTGGGGTCGGATCGGCACTGAGTGTCAGCACCTGGCTTTCAACGCCGTGCTGCGCACCGCTTTCGCACAATTGAAAGATGACTTGCTCGATACCGCCGACCGAGTCAGGCAGGTACGTCTTGAAAAAATGGAGTACTCGCATTCAACCTCCCATTGCCTGGCGGTAGGCGCTGGCCGTAATGCTGGCGCAGCGCTCCCAGGTAAACAGCCGTGCCTGTTGCAATCCGGCTTCCCGACAAGCCTGCCAATACGCTTGATCGTCGATCAGACGGGTCATTGCATCACGCAGGCCTTCCGGTTCGTCAGGTTCAATGTAATTGCCCGCAGCCCCCGCAACCTCTGGCATGGCCGAACGTCGAGCGAGGATCACCGGCGTGCCGCTGGCCATGGCTTCAAGAACCGGTAGACCAAAACCTTCGTAGAGCGACGGAAAAACAAGTGCCCGGGCACCGGCCAACAATTGCGCGATCTGTTCGTCAGGCAGATACCCGAGCAGGCACACATCCCCGGTGGCCAGGGCTGCGCGCAATTCATCGCTGAATTGTTCGCCTTGCCAACCGGCCATGCCGGCGATCAGCAAGGGAAAACCCTGGCGCACGGCTGCCGGTAACAGGGCATGGGCGCGCAGGGCCAGCGTCAGGTTCTTGCGCGGCTCGAGGGTGCCAACACACAGGAAGTATTCCCGCGCCTCGACGCCGTGAGTCTTGAGCACCGCGTTAATGGCTTCAGGCTCCCGTGGGTGGAAACGTGCGGCCACGCCCAGCGGTGCGACGACAAAACGCTCGGCCGGCAGTGCGAAATACGCCTGGGCTTCGTCGGCAATGTACTGCGAGTCGGTAAGAATCAGACTCGCTCGCTGCACGCCGTCGGCCAGGCGCCGCTCGATTTCCCGCAGGCGCGAGGGGGGTTGCGTGTCGGGGTAGTGCAGGTGCGTCAGGTCATGCAGGGTGATGACCGTCGGGCCGTCGAACGACAGCGGCCACAGGCTCGGTTCGTGATAGAGGTCGATGGTTTTCGAGCGCCCTTGATCGAAGCGTTTCTGCTCCAGCCAGCGCCGGGCTTGATAAGCCCCCGGAATTTGTCGCAGCAACGGCGTCAGTCGCGAATAGCCGGGCATGGCGGCTTCTGGCAAGTCCGAACTCCAGCCCCAACCGTGGAACAGTGCGAGTTCGACATCGGGCTCATCAGCAAGCGCGTTCGCCAGTTCGGCGACGTAATGGCCGATGCCGGTGCGCGGGGCTTGAAGGATCCGGGCGTTAAGGGCAATTCGCATGCTGCCTCTCTTGCACGACCGGCGCGTCTACCAGATTGCGCAGGGTGCGTTCAGCCAGTTGCGCACTGGCTTCACGCCAGCCGATCCACTGCCAGTCCGCCACGCTGCGAGCGGCCGGGAATTTCCCGGAGCGTTCGAAACCGGTGACCAGGTCCGCCAGGCTTTGCGGTTCGGCGATGTCAAAGTACGCCATGAACTCGCCACCGATTTCGCGAAAGATCGGAATGTCGCTGCCCATGGCCGGCAAACCGCGCTGCATGGCTTCCACCAGTGGCAAGCCGAAGCCTTCAACCCACGACGGAAACACCAGCGCGCTAGCGTGGGAATAGGCGTGTTCGAGGCTGGTGTCGCTCAGGTCGTTGAACATGAACAGGCGTTGGTTCAACTGTGGGTGGTTGCGCACGCGGGCGAGCAGGGCGTCGCACTTCCAGCCGATGCGCCCGGCGATGCACAGCCGGGCGTGCGAACCTGAGGCCCAGGCACGTTCGAACGCGTCGAGCAGGTAATCGTGGTTTTTACGCGGCTCGATGGTGCTGACCATCAAAAACACCGGCTCCGGTGTTTTGAATACGTGCGTCAGTCTCGGCTCGACGGCGGCGCAGGCTTCGCTCAGGTCCAGTTCGGAGCCGAGGTGAAAATAATCGAACCACAACGTATCGGCTTTGGCCGGGCCCAGCCGACGCTGCAATTCCTCGCGCACCTGATCGCGCACCGTGGCGGAGATCGCCACGTAGCCGTCGGCGGTCTGGGTGATCCAGTTGAACCACTCGTTGAAAATCTGCACCAGCCGCGTGTCGTAGAACTGTGGGTGAGTCAGCGGGATGAGGTCGTAGATCACCGAAACGATGCCCACGCCTTCACGCTTGAGCTGTTCGGCAAACGGGAAGAAATCGCTGTGCCAGGAGGAATCGAGCAACACCAGTTGATCGCCCGGCTGATGTTGCAATGGCGAGCACCGTTTGGGCAGTTGATATTGGTTGATGGCGTCGATCAGGCGCAAAGGAATGCTGAAGCAGGTGATCGCCGTGAGGCGGTAGGCCACGTGCAGCAGGCGCTTGACCACTCGCGAGTGACTGCGATTGTGCAAGCGTTGATGCAGCTGCCAGAAACGATGAGCCAGCCGCTCCAGTCGCCCACCGAATGTCATCAGCCCATCAAAAAACGGGATGTTCAACGCACCGAGTTTGAGCACCCGATAGAGTTTGCCGTTGAGCATCACCACTGGAATGCACTCAACACCGTCGACGCTAGCCGGCAATTGATTGATGACGTTACGCACCACCCGCTGGATGCCCGAATTGACTTTGGGGTGCAGGAACACGTGGGTGCATTCCACCAGAAGGCGCGTCATGGCGTGCGCTCCGAAACAATCGAGTCGGAGCGGGTAATGGTGGTTTGCGCCGCCAGCCACGAGCAGCCGACGAAGTCTTCATGCCGGTTGTTGATCACATGGAACACCAGCCCGTAATCGCGCCATTCGTAGTTGCGATCCAGATGCGAGTCCAGCCGCGACAAGCTCAGGGACACGGAATAGTTGCCCTTGCCCAGGCCCATGACGAAGGAAAAACGGTACGTGTAACGCTCCCCGGCGTGCAGATCGGTCAGGGCCTTGTCCTGGCGATGGGTGTTGATGCCATACATCATTTGACCCAGGCGGTCCTTGAGGATGAAACCGAGCACCAATCGCTCGATGTCCTGGCGGACTTCGACCTGGACTTCCAGCACCACGCTCTGACCGACCTCGGCGGCGTCGATGGAACGTTCATTCTCGTCCAGCATCCGCACACTGAGGATGGCCACTTCACCGGTGCCGGACACGGTCTGGACTTCGCCGCCGGCGAGCATTTCCTGACGGACCACCTGGCCTTCACGCTCGGCCATCAGGGCGTTGTAGTAATCCAGGACCGCTTCGGGTTTGCCGTACATGGCCATGCGGCCGTCTTTGAGCAGGATCGCCGAATCGCAAATCGACTGGATGGCCGAGCGATCATGGGAAACGATCAGCAGGGTGGTGCCAGCCTTGCGGAAGCTGCGGATGCGTTCGAAGCTCTTGTGCTGGAAGTAGGCGTCGCCCACGGAGAGGGCTTCGTCGACGATCAGGATGTCCGGACGCTGCGCGGTGGCCACGCTGAACGCCAGGCGCATCTGCATGCCGCTGGAATAGGTTCGCACCGGATGGTCAATGGCTTCGCCGATTTCCGCGAAACTTTCGATCTGTGGCATCAGCGCTTCGATGTCATCGACCTGCATGCCCAGCAATTGCCCGGCCATGATTGCATTCTGTCGGCCAGTAAAGTCCGGGTGAAAGCCCATGCCCAGTTCCAGCAGGGCCGCCACCCGGCCTTCGAGCTCGATCTTGCCGCACGTAGGTTGGGTGGTGCCGGTGATCATCTTCAGCAAGGTGCTTTTGCCTGCGCCGTTGACCCCGACGATGCCCACCGCTTCACCGGGGGCAATCTCGAATTCGACGTCTTGCAGCACCCAGTGCTGGTGGTGGCGCAGGGGCGAAAACGGAATCAGCCACTCGGCCAGTCGGCTCCAGCGGGTCGGGTATTGCTTGTAGGCCTTGCCCAGGCCGGTGACGCGAATATGCCCCATCAGAGTTCATCCACCATTTCACCGACGCGCTGGCGAAACAGACGCAGCCCGATCAGACAGAACACTAAGCCCGTGACAAAAATCGGCAGCAGCGAACTCCAGACCGGCCATTGCCCATAAAGAAACATGTTTTGATAGCTGACGATCAGGTTGGTCAGGGGGTTGAGTTGCAGCAGGCGCTGCACCCAGTCCGGCAGGATGCTCATCGGGTAAACAATGGGCGTCAGCCAGAACCAGAATTGCAGGCAGATGCCGAAGAGTTGCCCGACATCCCGGAAGAAGACATTCAACACGCCGAGTATCATTCCCAGCCCGGCACAGAACATCATTTGCAACGCCATCAGCGGTATCAACGCGAACAACGCCATACCCGGCCAACGTCCGGTGATCAGCAGAAAGCCCAGGAACAGGGCCATGATGATTGCGAAGTTGATGCCCGCGTTAAACAGCACAATCACCGGCAGGCAGATCCGTGGGAAGCTGATTTTCTTCAGCAGGTTGGCGTTTTCCAGAAACATGTTCTGGCTGCGCAGGGTGATTTCCGCAAAGAGTCCCCAGGCGAGCAGGCCGGCACAGAGGTAAACGCTGTAGGCCATGCTGTCATCCACGCCCGGCAGGCGCGCGCGCATGATGTGGGAAAAAATCACGGTGTAGACGATGATCATCGACAGGGGGTTAAGCACCGGCCATAGAGCACCAAACAGCGAATTGCGATAACGCGCCTGAAACTCACGCTGGACGCTACCGAAGATAAACCCTCGATAACTACGCAGCGTGCGGTATAGGGAAAGCAGCATTCAAACCGTCCTGCCGTATTGGTCTTCGAAGCGAACGATATCGTCCTCTCCCAGGTATTCGCCGCTTTGCACTTCGATGATCACCAGGTCGATCACGCCCGGGTTTTCCAGGCGATGCTTGTGACCGGCGGCAATGAAGGTTGATTCGTTCTTGGCCACCAGATGGGTGCCGGCGCCGTTGTTGGTGACCTTGGCCATGCCTTCGACGACCACCCAGTGTTCGTTGCGGTGGTGGTGCATTTGCAGCGATAGCTTGGCGCCTGGTTTGACCACGATGCGCTTGATCTTGAAGCGAGGGCCTTCCTCGAGCACGGTGTAGGTGCCCCAGGGCCGGCTGACCGTGCGGTGCAGGCGATAGGCCTCGTGCTTTTTGTCCTTGAGCTGCTTGGCCACCCGGCGCACATCCTGTGCGCGATCGGCGTGGGCCACCAGCACCGCGTCGGCGGTGTCGATGATGATCAAGTTATCCACACCCACCGCGGCTACCAGCCGGTCTTCGCTCTGGACGAAGTTGTTGTGGCTGTCGACGAACACCGCGTCACCGCTGGCGCGGTTGTTTTGCGCATCCGCCGGCACCAGCGCGGCCACCGCGCCCCAGGAGCCGATGTCGCTCCAGTCAAAACCGGCGGGCACCACCACCACTTTGTCGGAGCGTTCCATCAAGGCGTAGTCGATGGAAATGTCAGTGATCTCGGCAAACAACGCCGGGGATAATTCCTGCTGCAGGCACCCGGCCGTTTCCACGGGGGCGCTTTGCGTCATGCAGGTTTGCGTCTGCTCCAGGAGCTCGGGGGCATGGATCTGCAATTCGGCCAGCACGGTCGTCACGGAGAAACAGAACATCCCCGAGTTCCACAGGAACTTGCCGCTTTCCAGGTAATGGGTGGCGGTTTGCAGATCCGGTTTCTCGACGAAACGCTGCACTTTGGCGGCGCCTTTTTCGTCCAGTGCCGCACCGGTCTCGATGTAGCCGAAACCGGTCTCCGGGGCCGTCGGCACCACGCCGAACGTCACCAGGAAACCATCCTTGGCCAGTGCCACGGCGTGTTCGACCGCAGACTTCAAGGCGTTTTCGTTGAGGATCAAATGGTCGGCGGGCATCACCACCATGATCGCGTCATCGCCGTGCAGGGCTTGCAGTGACAGGGCGGCGGCGGCGATGGCCGGGGCGGTGTTGCGGCCTGTCGGCTCCAGCAGAAAGTGCCCGCGATGGCGGCTGAGCTGCGCCTCCTGATAGTGATCCTTGCTCTGGAAGTAGTAGTCGCGGTTGGTCACTGTGACGATATCGCCCCAGCCATCAAGCAGACCGGCCGCTCGCCGATAGGTTTTGCCCAGCAGCGACTGACCGTCGGGCAGGGTCATGAACGGCTTGGGATGGCCCTCGCGGGACACCGGCCACAAGCGAGTACCGGCACCGCCGGAGAGAATCACAGGAATCAGCATGGCCTACTCCTTGGCGACGCGTTTCATGTCCGCATCCATCATCATGCGGATCAAGGTATCCAGGTCTGTTTTTGGCTTCCAGCCCAATACGCGCTGAGCTTTGGCCGGGTTGCCGAGCAGCACTTCGACCTCGGCCGGGCGGAAGAACGCCGGGTCGATCTTCACGAAGTCGCGGTAGTTCAGGCCCACGTGATCGAAGGCGATGCGGCACATCTCGCGCACGGTGGTGGTCACGCCGGTAGCGACCACAAAATCGTCAGGCTTGTCCTGTTGCAGCATCAGCCACATGGCTTCGACGTAATCACCGGCAAACCCCCAGTCGCGTTTGGCGTCGATGTTGCCCAGCAGCAGTTCCTGCTGTTTGCCCTGTTTGATGCGGGCGGCGGCGTCGGTCACTTTGCGGGTCACGAACTCGATGCCGCGCAGGGGCGATTCATGGTTGAACAGGATCCCGCTGCTGGCGTGCAGGTTGAAACTTTCGCGATAGTTCACGGTGATCCAGTGGCCATACAGCTTGGCCACGCCGTAAGGGCTGCGCGGGTAGAACGGCGTGTTCTCGTCCTGCTGCTCGGCCTGGATCAGGCCAAACATTTCGCTGGTAGACGCCTGGTAAAAACGCGTGTGCGGACTGAACTGGCGGATCGCTTCGAGCAGGTGAGTCACGCCCAGCCCGTCAACGATGCCGGTGGTGACCGGTTGATCCCAGGAGGCCGCGACAAAGCTTTGCGCCGCCAGGTTGTAGATTTCGTCCGGAGCGGATTTGATCACCGCGCGCTGCACCGAGCAGGCATCGGCCATGTCACCGTCCAGGTAAACGATGTCCCCCTCGACTCCCATTTCACGCAAACGCCAGCGTGCATCGCTGCTGCGACGCGCCACCAGGCCGTGGACCTTGTAGCCCTTGTCGAGCAGCAATTTGGCCAGATACGCGCCGTCCTGACCGGTGATCCCCGTGATCAATGCACTTTTTGTCATTCTTCTTTTACTCGTTTCTCCCAGTCGGACAGGATCGCCCGCAGGGATTGTTGTGTTGTGATTTCAGGCGTCCATCCTGTGGTCTGGGCAAGCTTGGCAGAGCTGCCACAAACGCGACGCTGATCCGCGCGGCGAAAACGCGCAGGATCCTGAATCAATTGCAGGTCGACCTGGGCGAGGTCCCCCAGTTGTTCGATCAGGCTGCGGATGCTCTGCTCGCGCCCCGAGCAAATGTTGTAGACCTGTCCCGGCGTACCCTTTTCCAGCAGCGCCAGATAGGCGGACACCACATCGCCCACGTCCAGGAAGTCGCGTGTGACGTCAATGTCCCCGACTTCCAGTTGCGGGGCTTGCAGGCCTTGTTTGATACGGTTGATCTGGCGGGCGGCGCTGGCGATGACGAAGCTGTCTTTCTGGCCGGTGCCGATGTGGTTGAACGGGCGTGCGACCACGACCGGCCAGCCTTCGCTCAGGCCCCATTGCAGGCTGAGGAACTCGGCCGACAGTTTGCTGACGGCATAGGGATTGCGCGGGCAGGGTGGCTGGTGTTCGGTAATGGGCAGGTCTGACTCGGTCACTTGCCCGTAGACGTCGCCGGAGCTGACGTACAGGAAGGTCCCGTTGAAGCCACGGGCCTTGAGTGCCTGAAGCAGGTTCAAGGTGCCGAGCAGGTTGATCGTCAGCGTGCGTGCCGGATCGCGGAAGGCTTCGGGAACGAAGGTCTGGCCGGCCAGGTGAATGACCGCGTCGGGCATGGCCGGCCAGAGGCCGTCGAGGGAGCCTGGCTCGCCGAGATCGTAGCGGGCGGCGACAGGCAGAAGCTCCCATTCCGAGGCATCAGCCTTCAGGCGGGTTTGGATGTGTTGTCCTACGAATCCACTCAGACCCGTAACGAACAGACGCTTTTTCAAACAGCGGCCCCTTGGTCGTGCATTTCGTCCATTCCCCACAGGCTTTATGGAGATGTCTGACAGACCGGGTGGATTCCTTGGTCGAAAGACAGGCGAAACGTTTGTTGTAGTTGTTTGGTAGCCAATCTGTGCCAATTGCGCGGCAATTTCAACAGGTCCCACCGTGACTGGTCAGTTCTCGTCAGCGTAGCCCGATTTATTCTCGCCGGGCGGTTCACGAATCCTCAGCGGATGTGTTTAGAATGCCCCTCGTCACGATTACCCAGGGTTCGGCCGGGTGGTATTCACACCCCGCGAAGCTGACCATTAAAACAAGAACGTAGACGGGCAAGAAGGCGCTGGACGACGACTGGCAAACGCCGGGTCGATCCGTGGCTTTGCCGTCATAGAGTGGGGCTGCCGGGATGGCGGTTTCATCGTGGGATGCCATGAACTTCATTCTTTACTCGGACGTCAACGACAGCTCCATCAGTCAGAGCCTCGGTCGTCCCGAATACAGTTATTACTTCGTGCTCAAGGCTTATCGCCCGGTGCTCGAAAGCCTCGGGCGGGTGCATGTGGTGTCCTCCACCGCCGAGGTCGATCCTCTCTATCGACAATTGCTGGCCACCGGCGAAGACAGCCTGTTCCTGTCGTTCACCCCGCCGCAGAAAACCCCGAACGATCTTGAATGCCCGACGATCTGCGTGGTGGCCTGGGAGTTCGACTCCATTCCCGATGAGCAATGGGATAACGACCCACGTCAGGACTGGACGCAGATGCTGGCACGCCAGGGCCGGGTCATCACGCTTTCCAGCCACACGGCCCGGGCGATTCGGCGGGCCATGGGCGAAGATTTCCCCGTGCTGGTGTTGCCCACGCCCTTGTGGGAGAACTTCGCGGCCATTCGCAGCCACCACGCCAGCGCGCCGGTGAATACCGGTTCGACACTGGAGATCAAGGGCTGCATCTTCGATACGCGCACGCTTGGGCTGTCTGCCGACGCGCTGATTCCCGTACCGCCGAGCGCCGAGGAACTGGCGGCGCTGGAGGCATTGAAGCCGCCGCCGTTGACGCTAAAACGTCGCTTCGTCATCGCTCGCCATTACCTGCACATGTGGCGTCGGGACATGGGCAAAACGCTGCCCGTCCCGGTGCATCGCACGCACTTTCTGAGCCAGTGGTATTGGGAAGGCATCCGAGATCTTCTTTCCGATACCGCTCATGCACGGCTCGCCGAATATCTGCCGGCTATCGCTGGCCCGCAGACGATGGCCGTGCCCGAGCCTGCACCGCGGGATTGGCCGGACACCACTTCCCGGGTCGAAATCCAGGTGGATGGCGTGGTGTATGTCACGGTGTTCAACCCTAGGGATGGTCGTAAGAACTGGCATCAACTGATCACCGCATTCTGCTGGGCCTTTCGCGAAACGGATGATGCCACGCTGGTGCTGAAGATTACCCAGAGCGACCTGTCTTCCTACTACGACGAGCTGATGACCTTGCTCGCGCAACTCTCGCCGTTCGCCTGTCGGGTGGTGGTGATGCACGGTTACCTGGATGATCCGCAATACGCCCGGTTGTACGAAGCCGCCAGTTATTACGTCAACGCGTCGCGCTGCGAGGGGTTGTGCCTGCCGCTGATGGAGTTCATGGCCAGCGGTAAGCCGGTGATCGCCCCGGACCACACCGCCATGGAGGATTACATCGATGAGCGTGTGGCGTTTGTGGTCAAGTCCAGCGAAGAGCTGACCATCTGGCCACAAGACACCCGAATCATTTACCGGACCCTGCGTTATCGCCCGGACTGGGGCTCGCTGAAAACCGCCTACGAAAACAGCTACCGGACGGCCAAGGAGCAACCGCTGGAGTACCGGCGCATGTCGGGCGATGCGGTCGAGCGCATGCACGACTACTGCGCCTTCGCCCCGGTGCAGAAGCGCCTGGCGGATTTTTTCGGGCTGACGCCGCAGGCTTTGCCGGCAGCGGCCGTGACGGATAACGCCTCATGCTGATCATCATTCATTCGGAAACCAACCAGCACACCATCGCCCAGAACCTTGGCCGTTCGGAGTACAGCTATTACTTCGTGCTCAAGGAATACCGGCCGGTGCTGGAACGTCTGGGGCGTGTGGTGGAAGTCAGAGACCCGCAGACCGAAGTCGATGCCTTGTACCGCGACGCGCTGTCCCGAGGTGAAGACTGCGTGTTCCTGTCGTTCTCGCCGCCGCATTGCACGCCGGTGCACTTCGCCTGTCCGACCTTGCCGGTGTTTGCGTGGGAATTCAGCACCATTCCCAACGAACCCTTTGCGGGTGAGCCGCGCAATGATTGGCGCACGGTATTGCGTGCTTCAGGCGCGGCGATTACCCATTCCAGCTACACGGTAAACGCCGTGCGCGAGGCGATGGGCGCCGACTATTCGATCGTCGCGGTGCCGGCGCCGGTGTGGGATCGATTCTCGGCACGCGGCGCCCAGTTGCAACGTCAGCCACTGGCGAGTCAGGTGCGCTTGAAGATCAAAGGCCTGGTGGCCGACAGCCGCACCCTGGACTTGCGAGCCTTTGGGCCGGCGTCGTTACGCGAAGGCGAAGGTATCGATTTCGAAGCACCGCCCCGTGAACACGAACTGGTGCTCGACGGCGTGATTTACACCTCGGTGTTCAACCCGGGTGATGGGCGCAAGAATTGGGAAGACATGCTCAGTGCCTTCTGCGTGACGTTCCGCGAGGTGGATGACGCGACGCTGGTGCTCAAACTGACCCACCACGATGCCGAAGAAGCGCTGACCGACATCCTTCACCATTTGTACAAAAACCAGTCCTATCGCTGCCGCATCGTGCTGATCTACGGCTACCTCGCGGATTCGGACTACGAGCACCTGGTGCAGGCAACCCGCTTTGTGGTCAACACCTCCTACGGCGAAGGCCAGTGCCTGCCGCTGATGGAGTTCATGTCCTGCGGCAAACCGGCGGTCGCGCCACGCACCACGGCGATGATCGATTACCTGGATGCCGATAATGCGTTTCTGATCGACTCCACCGACGAGCTGACGGCCTGGCCCCACGACCCGCGCAGGGCGTTCCGAACCCTGCGTTACGTGACGAACTGGGAATCGTTGTGCCGCGCTTATCGGGCCAGCTATGACGTCGCCAAAAACGACGCCAAGCGTTACGCGCAGATGTCCGCGCATTCGGTGGCCAGCCTCGAAAAATTCTGCAGCCAGGCCACCGCCGAGCAACGACTCAAAGCCTTCTTCGCGCAGCTCCTTGAAACCCGCGTCGCTCCGGATACCCGCGAAGCATGATCCGCGCAGTGTTGAATGGGGTGGAAAACAGGGCAACGTCCAGGAGGACGGCATGAATAACGACAGACGGATCATGGACATCGAGTTGTTGCGCGGCATTGCGGTGCTCGGTGTGTTGTTTCATCACCTGCAAGACAGCCTGTTTGCGGCCCCGGTGCCGCTGTTGCAATCCATCACCGTGTGGGGGCAGCCGTGGTGGGGCGTGGATCTGTTTTTCGCCATCTCCGGGTTTGTCATTGCGCGCAGCCTGATCCCGGCGTTGCAGGGTTGCAACACCCGTCAGGAGTACTGGCAGCAGACGCGTAACTTCTGGCTGCGCCGGGCCTTTCGATTGCTGCCGTCGGCGTGGTTGTGGCTGGCGCTGATGTTGCTGGGCTGCATTTTTCTCAATCGCTCCGGAGCGTTCGGCACGCTGCACGCCAACCTTCAGGCGACCCTGGCCGGGGTCGCGCAGTACGCGAACTTCCGCTTCGCCGACAGCTTCTATAACTATGAGTACGGCACCAGTTTCGTGTACTGGAGCCTGTCGCTGGAGGAGCAGTTCTACCTGTTGTTTCCGCTGCTGATTCTGATCTGTCGCAAGCACCTGGTCTGGGCCTTGCTGGCGCTGGTCGCGGTGCAGTTGTTCACGTTGCGCACACCGATCCTGATGGTGGTTCGCACCGATGCGCTGGCACTCGGCATCCTGTTGGCGATGTGGAGTGCGCAACCCTCGTATCTGCGCTGGGAGCCGACGTTCCTGCGCCGTCCATGGGCCGGGGTGACAGCATTGGTCGCGCTGTCGCTGGTGCTCAGTTTCATGGCGACGGATCGTTTCACGTTCACTCATTACCGCATCGGCACGATCGCCGTGTTGTGCGCGGTGCTGGTCTGGATCGCTTCCTACAATCGCGACTACCTGCTGCCACGGGGCGTGTTGAAGAACCTGATGACGTGGGCCGGCAGTCGCTCCTACGGGATCTATCTGATCCACATACCGGCTTATTTGCTGGTGCGCGAATTCACGTTCCGCTTGCAGGGCGCCGGTCTGCCCAATTCCGGCGGCCATCCGATCCTGACACTGATGATTGCTGGCGGTTTGATCGCTTTGTTGAGCGAACTCAACTACCGCTTCATCGAAATGCCCATGCGTAACCGCGGTGCCTCGCTGGTCAAACGCCTGGGCACGTCCCGAACAGCCGCCCAAACCTCTGGAGCTACCTCATGCTGAGCCTTTTGAAGAAACTCACGGCGGGTACGCCCGTTCCCGTGGCGCCTGTGGCGGACACGGTCGAGAAGGTCGATCCGTACATGCTCGGCCTGCACGACGCGATGCTCAGCGGCTGGTTCAATCAGCAAACCGGCGAGCTGTTCACCGGGTTCCCGGTGACCGCCGAAGACACGCTACTGGACGTCGGCTGCGGTGACGGCGGTAACGTGCATTTCTGCGGCATGCGCGGGGCGAAGATCATCATCGCCGACATCGACGCGGCCAAGGTCGAAGCCACCCGACAGCGCCTGAGCGACACACCGGCGCGTGACATCGAATGCCACGTCACCGACTGCAACCCGCTGCCGATTGCCGATGCGACGGCCACTCGCGTGGTGTCCACCGAAGTCATCGAACACGTGGACGATCCGGCGCAGTTCCTTGCTGAACTGGTGCGTGTCGGCAAACCGGGCGCGTTGTATTTGCTCAGCGTCCCGCACCCAAGCTCCGAAGACCTGCAAAAAGACATCGCCGCGCCCGAGTATTTTCAGAAGCCCAACCACATTCGCATCATCAGCGAAGAGCAGTTCAAGGCGATGGTCAGCGACGCTGGCCTGGAAGTGCTCAGCCACAGCCAGTACGGGTTTTACTGGTCGATGTGGATGCTGTTGTTCTGGGAAGCCAAGGTCGATTTCAGCAATCCTGACCACCCGCTGCTCAACCACTGGGCCGACACGTGGCAGGCCATTCTGGCGTCGCCCCGTGGCGCGCAGATCAAACAGGCGCTGGACGCGGTCGTGGCGAAAAGTCAGGTGATCATTGCCCGCAAGCCCTTGGTGTAGCCACTCTCTGTAGATGCTGCCTTGTGGTGAGAGGATAAATCCCCTCACCACAAAGGCTTGCTCCCACAAGTTTTGTGTACCCTGTAGCCCTGTGTTTCCAGGATCAGGGATTTCATGTTGTTAGTTCGTCTTTCTGTCCTGCTTGTTGCTCTGGCGCTGCTCAACGGTTGCGAGCAAACAGACGCGCCGCCGCTCGATCAGCAGCTCTACGTCTGGCAACGGCAATGGACGTCAGCCCATGACGCCGCCCTGCAAGACAGTCGCGCGGACTTTTCGACCTTGCGGGTGCTGGCCTTGCAGGCGTTTCCTCAGGCCGGCTGGAGCCGGGCGCGAATCGATCCGGCGTTGCTCAAGCGCGATGGTCGACCGCTGATTGCGGTGATTCGCCTTGACGGCCAGCTCAAGTCGCTGGATCAGGACGACGTCACGACGCACATCCAGCAAGTGCTCAGCGAGTGGCAAGGGCAGGGGCTGACGCTCTCTGGCGTGGAAATCGACCACGACGCCGGTAGCGCCCGGCTACCGGCTTACCGCGAATTTCTTACTCACCTGCGCGCGGCTTTACCCGCCGCTTTGCCGTTGAGCATCACCGCATTGCCTGCCTGGCTCGACAGCCCTGAATTGCCGGCACTCTTGGCGACCGTCGACAGCAGCGTGTTGCAGGTGCATGCGGTGAGTGATCCGCGTCGTGGTCTGTTTGATCCGGATCAAGCCAGGAAATGGGTAAACGCCTGGAGCCTCATCACCTCAAAACCCTTTTACCTGGCGCTGCCCGCCTATGGCGTGGCCCTGTTGCCGGGCGCCAGCGGTGCGCCGGTCGTGGAAAGCGAAGTGCCTGTCGGGCGAGCCGGCCAACGCCGGGAATTGCTGGCGGATCCCTTGCAACTGAGCGCACTCGCCGCCGAGTTGCGCGCCGATCCACCGGCGCATCTGACCGGTCTGATCTGGTTTCGTCTGCCGCTGGCGGGTGATCGTCGGGCCTGGAGCCTGAACACGCTGAGGGCCGTTGCTCGCGGAGATTCGCTCAATAGTCGGTTAAGTTTGAAACTCATCGCGCAAGACGACCTCTATGACATCAGCGTCAGCAATCAAGGCAACCTCGACAACGCCTGGCCCGAACGCGTCACGCTGGCGGTTCGCGGCTGCGACGGTGCCGATGCGCTGGCCGGTTACGCATTGCAACAAAGCCCGGATCTGCTTACCTTCACCCGCCTGCGCGACGGCCGGATACCGGCCGGCGAGCAGCGCGCCATCGGTTGGGCTCGCTGCGCACACATTGATCAAGGAGGTTCGAATGTTCACCCGTAACTGGCCCCGCCATGTGCTTTGCCTGAGCCTCAGCCTGCCGCTGGGTTCGGCGTTGGCCTGCGGGCCGGACTTCCCGATGCGCTTGCTGGACAACCGCGCCCAATCGCTGGCGGAGCTGCCGGAAGGCAACTTCCAGTTCGAGATCAATCGCCTGGGGCATGTGATCGCAGGGCTCAAGAACGTCGAGTCGTCCCCTTACGGCCTGGAGGCAACCGACTACGCCGAGCAGCGGGACAAGGCCGAACAGGCCGGGTTGACGGCGGAGCAGCAAGCCCTGGTCAAACAGTTGCGCGCGCTGACCGAGGCCCGTCAAGTCGAGACCCAGGGCGCGAGCCTGCCGGCCGAGCTTCGTTTCTATCTGGCGGGTGCGGTGGCGTTTAACGCCGGTGATCATGCGCTGGCCGCCGAGTACTTCCAGAAAGTGCTGGCGCTGCCGGCGGATCAACGCGCCTTGCGCAGCACCTGGGCCGCTTATTCATTGGGCCGGACGCTGTTTGCCCAGAGCGCCGAAGCAGACGCAGCGCCTGACCTGTTGGCACAGTCGCGCAAAGCCTTCGAGCAGGCCCGTCAGCTGAGCATCGACGGCTTCAGCGACCCGCTGGAACTCGGTGTCGCCAGCCTCGGCGAGGAGGCCCGCGTGGCGCGCACCGCTGGCGACTGGAACAGCGCCATCAATCTGTACGCCACGCAAAATCGCCACGGTTCGGCGGTGGGTTACACCTCGCTGAAGCTGTTGATGGCGGATTTGCTGGCGATGCCTGAAGATCAGTTGACCGAGTTGCTCAAGGGCAAACCGGTGCAACAACTGGTGACGGCGTCGCTGATCAGTCGCCTGGGCTGGTCATTCGGTGATCAACCGCCGAATGAACTGAAGCTGATCAAACTCCTGCAAAGCAGCACCCGGGGCAGTCTGGACAACGCGGACCGACTGGCGGCGATGAATTATCAACAGGGCGATTACACCAGCGCCAAAGCGTTCCTTGAGCATGCCGGGGACGGCGGTCTGGCGTGGTGGCTGCGGGCGAAACTGGCGTTGCGTGAGGGTGACAAAAGTGCAGCGGCTGCGGCGTATGCCAAGGCGGCCCAGGCCTTCCCGCAGAACGAATCGTGGGGCGAGCGACGCACGCCTGACTATGATTTCGAAAGCCTGCAGCCCAAGTGCCGGGTCGAGGGTGAAAGCGCGATTCTGGCGCTGCAACGCGGGGATTACCTGCAAGCGTTCGATCAGCTTTATCGCAGCCAAAGTATCTATTGGTTCGATGCCGCGACCGTTGCCGAGCGCGTGCTGACCGTCGATGAGCTAAAGCATTACGTTGACACCCAGGTGCCGGCGCCGCCAGCGCTCAGCCAGCAGGATCGCGACAACTACGTGCCGTTGCCGGTGGCGGCGCAACTGCGCAACCTGCTCGGGCGTCGATTACTGCGTGAAGAGCGCTACGACGAGGCGCTGGTGTATTTCGACAACCCCGATCTACAGAAAAAGGCCCGGTTGTATGCGCAACAGCGTCAGCTCGCTGATTCAGCGTGGTGGCCGACCAAGCGTGCGTCTGCTCTGTTCAACGCAGCCTGGACGGCACGCGAGTGGGGCATGGACATTCTGGGTTATGAAATGGCCCCGGACTACGCCACGTTTGGCGGCAATTACAGCCTGGAGACGACTGAACTGAAGGTCGGCCCCTTGGTGGCCGAAAGTGAAGTCCAGCGCCAGCAAGCCAGTGCCGCGAAGCCCGACGAGCGCTACCACTATCGATTCGTCGCCACGGCCTTGGCCAACCGCGCCGCCGATAACCTGCCTCACACCAGCCAGGCCTTTGCTGCTGTGTTGTGCTCGGCGGCGGGATGGAACAGCAGCCTTCAAGACCAAAGTGCGCTGTACCAGCGCTATGTCAAAGAAGGGCCCTACGTGGATTGGGCGGTGGATTTCGGCCACCAGTGCCCGTATCCCGACTTCGAGAATGCCAGCAAACGGTATGTGACCCAGGCGACTGACGCCGCCCGTTCGGCGCTGCGGCCGTACAAGTGGCCATTGCAGATCGGTGGTGTTATCGCGGTGATGGCCGCGGCGCTGGTATTGATCAACCGGCGGCGCCGTAAAGCCCAGTAAGGCTCATGCCTGTTGAACAAAGGTCAGCCGCACCGCGAAGCCGATCAACAGGCTGCCGAACACCCATTGTTGCAGGCGCTGGGCCGAGGGGCTGCGTTGCAGCCAGCGGCCCAGCGCGGCGCCGGTCAAGGCATAGGCGCTGTCGAACAGCAAACCGACGCCGACCAGCAGCATGCCCAATACCGCAAATTGCGCGAGCACCGGTCCGGCGTGAGGGTTGATGAACTGGGGCAATAACACTGAGCAGAACAGCAACGCCTTGGGGTTGAGCAGGTTGGTCAGCAAGCCGCGCTGGATGGAGGCCCGCCAGCATGGTTTTTCGCCGGTTGCGTCTGCGCCATTCAGGTTCGGCAACATCGTGGTTCGCAGGCACTGAATGCCGATCCACAACAGGTAGGCGGCTCCCGCCAGGCGCACCACGTCGAAGGTCCACGGCGCAGCCTTGAACAGCGCCGCCAGCCCCAGCGCGGCCAGCGCCACATGACATCCACGAGCAATGCCCAGACCCACCGCCGTTGCCAACGCCGCGCCTTTGCCCTGACGGGCGCCGGTTTGCAGCAGCAGAATCATGTCCGGGCCGGGCAACAGATACACCACTGCCAGCGCCATGAAAAACAGCCAGAGTCCTTCCACGTTGCACCCCATTCGTTGTTGATTCGGTAGCGCCAGTCTAGGGTTGAAGGGTGGGGCAGGTGCTTGCGAAGTCAGCTTCTAAATGCTGGGTAATTGGCATAACCTGCCACTTTGTGACGATAAAACCATCAGGATCTGCCAAGCCATGAAGCTGGACGCCTACGACCGCAAGATTCTCGCCGCCCTGCAACGGGACGGGCGCCTGAGCAATGTGCAATTGGCCGACGAGATCGGTTTGTCCGCTTCCCCCTGTTTGCGTCGGGTGCGGATGCTGGAGGAGGCCGGCGTGATTCGCGGCTATCAGGCCAACCTTGATCGTGACGAAGTGGGACTTGGGCTGACGGTGTTTGTCGGGGTCAAGGTTGAGCGCCACAACGATGAGCAGGCCGAAGCCTTTCGCCTGGCCGTCACCGCACTGCCGGAGGTGATTTCGGCATTCCTGGTGTCAGGGGAATCGGATTTTCTGCTGCAAGTGGTGGTGCCGGATCTACGCGGATATGACCGCTTTCTCACCGAGCGCCTGCTGAAATTGCCGGGTGTAAGTGATATCCGCAGCAACTTTGCGATTCACACGGTGAAGACGCCGGGGGCGTTGCCGTTGGGGCATTTGCCGCTTTAGACCGAGCAGGATCGTTCCCACGCGGACGGTTCGACGCCTCGACGTGGGAACGATCATCTGGCAGGCGGGCTCACATCTGCGTCGCCATCCCCTCCACATTCATCGCCGCCTGACGCAACGCCTCGGACCGCGTCGGATGCGGATGGCACGTCAGCGCGATGTCCTCCGCCGAAGCGCTGAACTCCATCGCCACGCAATACTCACCAATCATTTCGCTGACGCTCGGTCCGACCAGGTGCACGCCGAGAATTTCGTCGGTGCGCTCATCGGCCAGCACTTTGGCGAAGCCTTCGGTTTCGTGGTTGATCTTCGCCCGGCTGTTGGCGGTGAAGGGGAATTTGCCGACTTTGTACGCGCGACCTTCTGCCTTGAGCTGCTCTTCAGTCTTGCCGACGCTGGCCAGTTCAGGCTTGGTGTAAATGACATTGGGGATCAAGTCATAGTTGACCTCGCCCGCCTTGCCGACGATTTGCTCGATGCACACCATGCCTTCATCTTCGGCCTTGTGGGCGAGCATCGGCCCGGACGTGACATCGCCGATCACCCACACGCCCGCAGCATCGGTGCGATGGCCCTTGTTCGCGAGCATGCCGCGTTTGTCGGTGGTGAGGCCGACGTTTTCCAGACCCAAACCCTCGGTGTAAGGCCGACGGCCGATGGACACCAGCACGTAATCGGCCTCAATCGTCTCGGCAGTGCCGCCCGCCGCCGGCTCCACGCTGAGCTGAACGCCGTTTGCGGACGGGGTGGCGCTGGTCACTTTCGAGCTCAACTTGAAGCTGATGCCCTGTTTGCTCAGCGAGCGCTGCAGGGTTTTGCCCGCCTCAGCATCCACACCGGGGCAGATCCGGTCGAGAAATTCGATCACGGTCACCTGGGCGCCCAGGCGGCGCCACACTGAACCCAGTTCCAGGCCGATCACGCCGGCGCCGATCACTACCAAGTGCTTCGGCACTTCGGCCAGCGACAGCGCGCCAGTGGAATCGAGGATGCGTTCGTTATCGATCTGGACGCCGGGCAGGGGAGTGGGCTCGGAGCCGGTGGCGATGACGATGTCCTTGGCACTCAGTTCGGTCTTGCCACCTTGGTTGTCGGTCACCGTCACTTTGCCCGGCCCGCCGATGTGGCCCCAACCTTTGATCCAATCGACTTTGTTTTTGCGAAACAGAAATTCGATGCCCTTGGTCAACCCGGTCACGCTTTCATCTTTCTGCTTCATCATCTGGGCGAGGTTGAGAGTGGGTTTGACCTCGATCCCCAGGTTGGCGAATTCCGTTCCCATGGCGGCGTCGTAGAGTTCCGAGGCATGCAGGAGTGCCTTGGAGGGCATGCAGCCGACATTCAGGCAGGTTCCGCCGAGGGTCGCCCGACCTTCCACGCACGCTACTTTCAGGCCCAGTTGGCCCGCGCGGATCGCTGCGTTGTAACCGCCGGGGCCACCGCCCAGTATCACGACGTCATAAGTGCTCATGGATGTACTCCTGGACTGAAAGGGAAATGGGCTGGGTAAACGTAGTCTTTGATTAAAATTATGAGCGTAATATGTGCGTTTACGGCTATTTCGGTCAAGGCTTCAGCGTAGCGACAGGTTGGGCATCTTTAGATAGAGCGATTTAGTACAAAAATTTCACCACTTTCGTTATATCGTAACGAATTGCGATGTGGCCAATGATAAGCACTGGGGTGGTATGCAAGTCGATCTCGAAGTCGATGGAACGCAGGTAGCCGGGCTGCCGCGCTTTCAGCAGGCGGTTTTTCAAGGGCGGCGATTGCGTCAGCTCGCCATCGGCCTGAGTGCCTTGGCGGCGGTCGGGTTGGTGTTGGCGTTTTTTGTCGGGCTGTTTGCGCCGTTGTCGCTGTGGGCCCCGTTGCTGGTGAATCAGAGCGCCGGTTTGCTGGTGCTGATTGCCGGCCTGCAATCGGCATGGTGGGTGACTCAGTGGCGCGCGCAAGCGATGAATCCGCCGCTGCCAGAGGTTGTTTCGGATGAAACCGTTGCCCCCGATGGCTGGTATGAGCGACTGCTGGAGCGGCTCGGTCAGCGCTGGGTGCGCTTGCTCGGGCAGATCGGCGCACCGACCCTATGGCTCGCCGGTTGGGCACTGTTGGCGATCTACAGCATCAGCCAATTCTGGAGCCTCGCGTTGGCGCCCGCAGCGTTGGGATTATCGGCAAGCGTCGGTGCCGTGCTGTCGTTGTTGCTGGCCTTCTGTTTGCTGGTGCTTGAGCGTCAGCTCGCCCAGGAAAACGTCGCCCAATGGCCAGAAGCGGGGCAGTTGGCGCAACTGAGCCGGGTGGCGATCATTTGCCTGGTGCTCAGCGCGTTGTGTTTGTTGTTTGGCAGCGAAACTTCGGTCTGGCCAGTACGCCTTGCCGTGTTGATCGGGTTGCTGCCGGGACTGGTCGCGGCCGAGTTGCTGCTACGCGCCATGTTGTCGTTGTTCAGTCCTCGCCGTGAACACTTTGAACCGACGTTGCTGGCACGAAGTGTTGTCGCCGACATGCTGCGTTGGCCGCCACAACCGTTGCTGGCGTTGCAGCACGAATTGCATAACCGCTTCGGTATCGACTTGCGGCAGATCTGGGCCTTCACCTATATGCGTCGGGCATTTTTGCCGGTGATGGCGGTGGTGGCGATCGTCGGCTGGTCGCTCACCGGCGTCCACGAAATACCCCTGCAAGGGCGGGGCATCTACGAGCGTTTCGGCAAACCCGTAGAAGTGTTTGGTCCGGGGTTGCACGCCGGTTTGCCGTGGCCGCTGGGTCGGGTGTTGAGCGTTGAAAACGGCGTGGTTCACGAGTTGGCAACAAGCGTTGGCGAAACATCGGTGCCGGTCGTCCTGGAGCCTGCAGAAGGCCCGGCGCCGGCGATTGCCAATCGCTTGTGGGACGCCAGCCATGTGAACGATAAATCCCAGGTGATCGCCAGCAGTCGTGCCGACAAGCAGAGCTTTCAGATCGTTAACATGGACGTGCGCTTTGTGTACCGCATTGGTCTGACCGATCAAGCGGCGTTGGCCGCGACGTACAACAGCGCCGATGTACCGACGCTGATTCGCAGCACTGCCAGCCGGATTCTGGTTCACGACTTTGCCTCGCGGACCCTCGACGGTTTGCTTGGCGAGGACAGGGTAGGGCTGGCCGAGGAGATCGGCCGCGCCGTGCAATCTGATCTGCAGAAGCTCGACAGCGGTGTGGAAATTCTCGCCACCGTGGTGGAGGCGATCCATCCGCCGGCCGGTGCAGCCAACGCTTATCACGGCGTTCAGGCGGCGCAGATTGGTGCCCAGGCATTGATCTCGCGTGAGCGCGGGGCAGCAGCGCAAGCGACCAATCAAGCGCAGTTGCAGGCCAGCATCGCTCGCGATCAGGCGAGCGCCAGCGCGCATGAAATCAACTCCGCCGCGCAGGCGGCTGATCTGAAATTCACCGCCGAACAAAAAGCCTATGCCAGTGCCGGCCAAGCGTTCTTGCTGGAGCAGTATTTCAGCCAACTGACCCAGGGTCTGGCCAACGCCAAATTGCTGGTGCTCGATCATCGTCCGGGCGGCACCAGCAATGCACCGACCATCGACCTACGTACCTTCACGCTGCCGGCCGATCCTGCGTCGCCGCGCAACAGCGCTCAGCCAGGAGCTGCCCATTGAGCCAGTCGCACTCTCACGATCATGACGACCACGCCGGCCACGATCACGGACATGGCGGACATCACCACGGTCACCACCATCATCACGGTGATTCACAGGAAGCCGGTCCATTCCCGTGGCGGCGCATGGGGTGGGCGGCGTTGCTCGTGGCATTCGCCATCGCGGCAGCGAGTCTGGTGCAGGTTCGCTCGGGGGAGGCCACGGTGATTACTCGCTTCGGTAATCCGTCGCGGGTGTTGCTGGAGCCGGGTCTCGGCTGGCGCTGGCCGGCACCGTTTGAAGCGGCCATTCCGGTCGACTTACGGCTGCGCACCACCTCCAGCGGTTTGCAGGATGTGGGCACGCGCGACGGATTGCGCATCATTGTTCAGGCCTACGTGGCGTGGCAGGTTCAGGGCGACCCGGACAATGTGCAGCGCTTTATGCGCGCCGTGCAGAATCAGCCGGACGAAGCAGCGCGGCAGATTCGCACGTTTGTGGGGTCGGCACTGGAAACCACCGCGAGCAGTTTCGACCTGGCCAACCTGGTCAACACTGACGCCAATCAGGTGCACATTGCCGACTTCGAAGCGCAGTTGCGTAAACAGATCGATCAGCAGTTGCTGACCACGTATGGCGTTCGCGTGCTGCAAGTGGGTATCGAGCGTTTGACCCTGCCGTCGGTGACGCTCACCGCCACCGTCGATCGCATGCGCGCCGAGCGTGAAACAATTGCCACCGAACGCACCGCCATCGGCAAGCGTGAAGCCGCGCAAATCCGGTCCGCGG
The DNA here is from genome assembly GCF_029959925.1 of Pseudomonas sp. PS02303. Classification (NCBI taxonomy): domain Bacteria; kingdom Pseudomonadati; phylum Pseudomonadota; class Gammaproteobacteria; order Pseudomonadales; family Pseudomonadaceae; genus Pseudomonas; species Pseudomonas sp. PS02303. Next base: position 6,786 of record NZ_JASCOM010000057.1, on the reverse strand, counting down.
CTGAACGAGATGCGCGCATCGTGCAAGCTGATGCGACGGTGAAAGCTGCCGATATTGAAGCCCAATCCCGCGTCGAAGCCGCGCAGATTTACGGCCGTGCCTACGCCGGTTCGCCACAGCTTTACAACTTGCTGCGCTCCCTCGATACATTGGGCACGATCGTCACCCCGGACACCAAGCTGATATTGCGCACTGATGCTGCACCTTTCCGGGTGCTGGTTGACGGTCCACCGACCCTCGATAACAAGTCCGGGTCACAGCCATGAATTTAGTTCCACGTGGAACACATGAGTTAAGCAGCCCCTGGATTCAGGCTGGGCGATTGGCTTTTTTGGCGCTTTACGGCGTGACCGTTCTGGCTGCGTTAGCGTGGGCATTCTCCAATGTGCGGCAGATTGATCCTCAGAATCGGGCGGTGGTCCTGCACTTCGGCGCGCTGGATCGCATCCAGAATGCCGGTTTGCTATTGGCCTGGCCGCGCCCGTTTGAGCAAGTGATTTTGTTGCCGGCAGCTGATCGGGTGATCGAACGTCGGGTGGAGAATCTGCTTCGTAGCGATGCTGCGTTGCAGGCCGATCGGGTGGCGTCTTTCGCGACACCGCTGAGCGATACGCTCGCTGGATCGGGCTATTTGCTGACCGGTGACGCGGGCGTGGTGCAGCTGGATGTGCGGGTTTTCTACAAGGTCACCGAACCTTATGCCTTCGTGCTTCAAGGTGAACATGTTTTGCCGGCACTCGATCGGCTAGTCACCCGCAGCGCCGTTGCCCTGACGGCCGCGCGAGACCTGGACACCATTTTGGTGGCGCGGCCGGAACTGATCGGTAGCGACAATCAGGCGGCAGAACGTCGCGAACGTCTGCGCGGTGATTTGGTGCAGGGCATCAATCAGCGTCTGGCCGAGCTGACCGCGACAGGACAGGGGCTGGGTATCGAAGTGGCGCGAGTCGACGTGCAATCGAGTCTGCCCGGCCCAGCGGTGAACGCTTTCAATGCGGTGCTGACCGCCAGCCAGCAAGCGGACAAAACCGTCGCCAATGCGCGCACCGAGGCCGAGAAACTGACCCAGACCGCCAATGAACAAGGCGACCGGACACTGCAAGTCGCCCACGCCCAGGCGAGCGAACGGCTGGCCAAAGCTTCGGCTGATACGGCCACGGTGTTGAGCCTGGCCCACGCGCAACAACAGGGCACTGACCCGCAAATGTTGCTGCGTATCTACCGCGAGCGGATGCCGAAGATTCTCGGCCAGGCCGGCTCAGTAACGACGGTCAATCCGAAAGATGATTCCCGCCTGATCATTCAGGGAGCAGCGCAATGACCACCCCAACCGCCGCCGCACCCAGCCTGTTGTCCTCGGCTGAACAACGCAGCGCTGCACGCCAATTGACCTTGGCCATGCTTGCCCTTGGCCTGCTCAGCCTCGGGTTGATCTGGCGCTGGCTGTCACCGGAGCAGACGGGCGTCAGTCAATTGCTGTTGGGTTTTGCATCGTTGCTGGTGGCCGTGCCAGTGATGCGTTCGGCGTGGTACAGCCTGCGATATCCGAGCTTGCACGGGATCACCGATCAGCTGATTGCCCTCGCCATGCTCGGTGCCTGGGCGACGGGTGATCTGCTGACTGCTGCGTTGTTGCCGATCATCATGATCTTCGGCCACGTGCTGGAAGAGCGCAGCGTGATCGGTTCCCAGGAAGCGATTCGTGCGCTCGGCAAACTGACCCGCAGTCACGCTCGCAAGGTTCAGGCTGACGGAGCCATCGTCGAAGTCGACAACGGCACCCTTAAAACCGGCGACATTGTCGAGGTACGTGCGGGCGACCGAGTGCCGGCCGATGGTCGGGTGTTGTCCGGTCAGGCAAGCCTCGACACGGCATCGATCACCGGTGAGTCGGTGCCGATCGAGGCGGGTGTCGGCATGCAGGTCTTTGGCGGCGCGATCAATCTCGACGGTTTGCTGCGCCTCGAAGTGACACGCACCGGCAACGAATCGACCCTCGGTAAAGTCATCGCCCTGATGCAAAGCGCCGAGCGTTCGAAGCCGCCGATCACCCGTTTGCTTGAGCGTTACGCTGGCAGTTACATGGTGCTGGTATTGCTGTTGGCCGCGGTGACCTGGTTTGTCACCAATGATGCCCAGGCGATGCTCGCGGTGCTGGTGGCGGCGTGTCCTTGCGCGTTGGTGTTATCGGCGCCGGCCACGGCGATTGCCGGCGTGGCGGTGGCGGCGCGGCACGGGATTCTGATTCGCAGCTCGGCGTTCCTGGAAGAGTTGGCGGACCTCACGTCGCTGGTGGTCGACAAGACCGGAACCCTGACGTTTGGCACCTTGCGCTTGCAGTCCATCGACAGCCCGCTGGAGGACCGCAGTCACGTGCTTAAACTCGCTGCGAGCCTCGGCTCGGCCAGCAGTCATCCGGTGAGCCGTGCGCTCGCCGGGTTGGTCACTCAGGAACATTTTCTGCTGCTGTCGGACATCCACGAGCGCCAGGGCCTGGGCGTGGTCGCGATGACGGAGCAGGGCGAAGCAGCGCTCGGCCGTCCAGAGCTATTCGCGCAACTGGGCATCGCCACTTCGGCGGTTCCCGAACACGATGGCCCGATTGCCGGTCTGGCACTCAACGGTGAGTTCCTGGCCTGGCTGTTGCTGGCAGACAGCGTCAAACCTGAGGCGCGTTTTGCCTTGAGTGAATTACGTGAACTGGGTTTGGGTCGCCAGTTGTTACTTACGGGCGATCGGCAAAGCGTCGCACATACACTGGCACGGGATGTCGGCATCAGTGACGTTGAAGCGCAGGCACTGCCTGAGGACAAACTCAACCGGGTGCTGACGGAAATCGGCAACGGCTTCCGGCCGATGGTGGTGGGAGATGGCATCAACGATTCGCTGGCACTCAAGGCCGGCGTCGTGGGGGTGGCCATGGGCGCGGGTGGCGCGGACATCGCGCTGGCGTCGGCGGACATTGTGTTGATCGGCAGCGACCTGCGCCGTCTCGGCACCTGTGTCCGGTTGAGTCGCCAATGTCGGCAGACCTTGCAGGTCAACGTGATCATCGGTCTGGGCTGGACCCTGGCGATTGTCGCGTTTGCGGCATTCGGCTGGCTCGGTGCTGCGGGGGCGATGATTGCAGCGTTGCTGCATAACCTCAGTACGTTGTTGGTGCTCGGTAATGCAGGGCGTCTGCTGCGCTTTCAGGAGCCTTTGCTGAAAATTAAAGACGAGGCTTGAACGCTTCTAAACCAGGGCTATGAGGGCAAAACCGAGTTTTTAGAACTGTGCATCAAATTTGTAGTCATCTAGGGTAAGGACCATCTGCTTTTGTGGACGCACGACGGCTGGTTTAAGCGCCGCGAGTTATAGAAAAACGCTATTAAATCGATAGCCAGCTATTTTTCTAGGATGGTCTACCCTCACATCAGACGTCTGAAACAAGGGGGACTTTCCATGCTCGCGCAACTTCCACCGGCCTTACAGAATCTGCAGTTACCGCTACGCCTGCGACTCTGGGACGGCCATGAATTCAACCTGGGGCCGACGCCCAGCGTCACTATTGTGGTCAAGGACCCACAAATGGTTACCCAGTTCACTCATCCCAGCCTGGACGCGCTCGGAGCGGCGTTTGTCGAAGGCAAGCTGGAACTCGAAGGCTCCATCAGCGACGTGATCCGCGTTTGTGATGAATGGAGTCAGGCGTTGTTGAGCGAGGACGACGACAGTCAGCCTGTGCGCACGTTCCACGACAAGGAAACCGACGCGAAGGCGATTTCCTACCACTACGACCTTTCCAATGCGTTTTATCAGCTGTGGCTCGACAGCGACATGGCGTATTCCTGCGCCTATTTCGAGACCGGCAGCGAAACGCTGGAGCAAGCCCAGCAAGCCAAGTTCCGCCACCTGTGCCGCAAGCTACGTCTGCAACCGGGTGAATACCTGCTGGATGTCGGTTGCGGTTGGGGAGGGCTGGCCCGTTTCGCGGCCCGCGAGTTTGGCGCGAAAGTGTTCGGGATTACCCTGAGTAAAGAGCAACTGGCCCTGGCCCGTGAAAGAGTGACCGCCGAAGGCCTGGACGATCTGGTTGAACTGCAACTGCTCGATTACCGCGATCTGCCTCAGGACGGGCGCTTCGATAAGGTGGTCAGCGTCGGCATGTTCGAACACGTCGGCCACGCCAACCTGGCCGAGTACTGCAAGACCTTGTTCGGCGCAGTGAAAGAGGGCGGCCTGGTAATGAACCACGGGATCACCGCCAAGCACACGGATGGCCGACCTGTAGGGCGCGGTGCCGGGGATTTCATCGAGAAATATGTGTTCCCCAACGGCGAGTTGCCGCACCTGTCGATGATCTCCGCCGAGATCAGCGAAGCCGGGCTGGAGATTGTCGATGTCGAGAGCCTGCGCCTGCACTACGCGCGCACCCTGGACCATTGGAGCGAACGCCTGGAGGACAATCTGGAAGCGGCTTCAAAACTGGTTCCGGAACAGGCGCTACGGATCTGGCGATTGTACCTGGCGGGATGCGCTTACGCGTTCGCCAGAGGCTGGATCAACCTGCACCAGATCCTCGCGGTGAAAGCCCACGCCGATGGCAGCCATGAACTGCCTTGGACGCGAGACGACATCTACCTTTAGAGAATCGGTGAAATAAGCCGGGCGATCCGCATGCCGACCTGTTGCAGGCGGCGGGTCTCCCGGCTTTCTTCTTTGGCGATCTCGTGGGCCTGGGCGAAGTCATCATTGAGCATCTGTTCCACCTCGGCGGCAAACGCGCTGTCGACGGTCAGTAACATCACTTCGAAATTGAGCCGGAATGAGCGGTTATCCAGGTTGGCGCTGCCTATGGCGCTGATTTCACTGTCGATCAACACCACCTTCTGATGCAGGAAACCCGGCGCGTACCGAAACACGCGCACGCCTGCGCGCACGGCTTCGAAAGCATAAAGGCTTGAGGCCGCGTAAACGATTCGGTGGTCCGGTCGTGAGGGCAGAAGCAGCCGCACATCCACGCCTCGAAGAGCGGCCAGTCTCAACGCAGCGAACACGGCTTCGTCGGGGATGAAGTAGGGGCTGGTGATCCACACCCTTTCTGTTGCCGCATGGATGGCTTCGACGAAGAACAATGAACAGGTTTCGTAGGAATCGGCCGGGCCGCTGGCGAGTAATTGGCAGAGCACACCGTCGTCCGGATACACGTCCGGCAGGATCAGTGGTGGCAATGATCGCGCCGCCCAGAACCAGTCTTCGGCAAACGATTCCTGCATGCAGGCCACCACCGGCCCGCATACCCGCACGTGGGTATCGCGCCAGGGCGCCAGCGGCGGTTTCTCGCCCATGTATTCGTCGCCAACGTTATGCCCGCCGACGAAGCCCAGAATCCCGTCGACCACGACGATCTTGCGGTGATTGCGGAAGTTGACCTGGAAGCGGTTAAGCCAGCCGCTGCGGGTGGCGAAGGCTTTGACCTCTACGCCGGCATCGCGCAACGGCTGCACGTAACTGTGGGGCAGGGAATGGCTGCCGATGCGGTCGTACAGCAAGTGTATGGCCACGCCTTCTGCGGCTTTCTTCAGCAGCAGGGTTTGCAGGCGCTGGCCGAGGCGGTCGTCGTGGATGATGAAGAATTGAATCAGCACCGCTTCCTTCGCGTTGTCGATGGCTTCGAAAATTGCGTCGAAGGTGGCTTGGCCGTTGATCAGCAAGCGCACTTCGTTGTTCGCCAGGCACGGCATGCGCCCCAGTTTCGGCATCGCCCGCAGGGACGCGTAGGCGTTGGAGGCGCGTGCGGTCAGCGCCTCTTCTACCCAGGGGCGCCAGTTGAGCTCTGAGATCGCCTTGCGCATTTCCTCGTTGGCCTGGCGCCGCGCCTTGATGTAGCCATCGAAGGTGCTGCGGCCAAAGACCAGATACGGAATAAGCGTGAGGTAAGGCATGAAGATCAACGACAGGGCCCAGGCGATAGCGCCCTGGGCGGTCCGGACGGTGAGTACGGCGTGGATGGCTGCGATCAGGCCCAGCGTATGAAGCAGTGCAATCATGTAGCCGAAAATGTGCGGTCCAAAGTAATCCATGGGGCAGCCTTGCTCCTGAAGATTCAATGCTTAACAGACCATGTTCCGTGCAGAATGTCGCTATTTAATTGGCCCATGAACTGAAGCCTGTGGCTGACGTCTAACGGCCACTACTGATCAGGAGTTACTCGATGAACGTTCGTCTGCTGGGTTTGGCCGTGGCTTTAGGTTTAGCAGTTCCCCTGGCCGCTCAGGCGCAGATGCTGCAGCCAGGTTTGTGGGAGTTGACCACGAGCAACATGAAGGTCGATGACCAGAACCTGCCGGACTTGCAGCTGATCCTCGGCCAGTTGCAGGGCCAGATGACTCCGCAACAGCGTGCGCAGCTGGAGAAGCAGGGCATCACCATGGGCGGAAAGGGGATTCGGGCGTGCCTGACGCCGGAGCAAGTGAAGTCAGACAATATCCCGCTGACGGACCCGCAATCGGGCTGCAAACAGGAAATCACTGACCGCAGCGGTAATCAGTGGAAATTCCGTTTCAGCTGTCCGAAAGCGCAGGGCGCGGGAGTCGCCACTTTCCTCAGTGATCGTGAGTTCACCACCAAGGTCAACGGCACGTTCAATGCGACCGGCCTTCAGCAGAAGGGTAGCCTCGATACTCGCGCCGTGTGGTTGGGTCAGGATTGCGGGGCGGTCAAGCCGAGGGCTTAAAAGCTTCGCGGGCAAGCCTCGCTCCTACAGGGTCGATGCAGATCCTGTGGGAGCAAGGCTTTGCCGCG